>JBEHWP010000240.1:0-8458 GCA_040217665.1 Vulcanimicrobiota bacterium | reverse complement strand
CCCCTTCTATGGAGTATGGAAATAGATATTCTTTCAATGGCCATAAGCCAGAGTGAAAATGAATTCCTCTGGACTCTGGTAAAAAAAGAGATATTAAGTCTGGAGCAACTTGATATACCTTATTTTATCGCTTCATCAGATTCTGTCGATTTGATTATTTCGGGACAGGAAAGAATAAAAGATTTTTTTTACGAACCGGGGTATAACTCTCTTGTATCATGTATAAAAAACCTTTCAGAGAGAGATATGGAAAAACAGATTGCTCTGATAAAAGGTGCCCTTTATGCGGTACATATAGAAAGACCGGTAATTTTAGAAGAAGAAACAGTGAACTATGAACATATAAATGTAGATAAAGAGAAATTTATGGAACAGGCCCTTGTAACAGGGAAAGACCTTGTTAACTGTGCTATTTGTTTTGAAGAAGAGGGTATTACCTGGATAGGATATGAATATATGCCTTCAATGGATATAGCAAGGCTTCAACCGATGGATTACAGCCTTTATAACGGTATATGCGGAGTCGCCCTTTTTCTTTCGGCTCTTGAACATATTGACGGACTCGGCAGATACAGTGAAACTATTTTAAATTCTTTGAAACCGCTGTTTAAAGATATTCAGGATGATCTTATGAGCAAAATGCTTGCAAATGAGACAGGTACAGGTGGTGCTACAGGGCTCGGCTCTATTGTTTACAGCCTTACTTCTATAAGCCAGTTTCTGGGAATCAAGGAAATTTTAGATTATGCCACAAGGGCTTCATTGCTTATAACATCTGATTTAATAGAAAGAGATAAAAATTTTGATATTATATCCGGTGCTGCCGGAACAATAGTAGGTCTTATTAAACTTTACAATGTTACAAAAGATGCTAAAATTCTGGATATTTGTAATAGTTCGGCAGACCATCTTCTGATGAACAGGAAAGAAAGTCCTTCCGGTTACAGGGTATGGAAAACATCAGACAACCACTTTCTCGGAGGCTTTTCTCATGGAGTATCAGGAATAGCTTATGCATTGTTGAAACTCTACGGCCTGACATATAATAAAACATATATGGAAGCAGCAAAAGAAGCTCTGGCTTACGAAGATACTCTTTTTGTAGAAAAATTCGGCAACTGGCTGGATGTAAGGATACCTGCCGGCAGACCGGAACATGATAAATTTATGAGTTCCTGGTGTCATGGAGCACCTGGGATAGGGCTTTCAAAGGCTGGAACACTGTCAATTCTGGATGGAGAAGATATAAGAAAATACATAAATATTGCAATGAATACAACTATTAATGCCTCCTCTTTTGACAGAGATCATCTTTGCTGCGGTAATATGGGAAGAGCAGACGTACTTTTTACTGCAGGCATAAAACTTGACAGAAATGATTTAAAAGAAAAAGGATTGCAACTGGCAGCCAGGATATTATCAGATGCAGAAAAAAGAGGAGCTTTTAGCTTCGGAACAGAAGGCCAGTTTAATTTAAGCTTCTTTCAGGGTATTTCAGGTACAGGTTATGAATGTTTACGTATGAACCATCCAGATAGAATTCCTTCTGTTTTACTTTTTGAATAGAAGGGCAGGAATATTTTTTTATTGGTAGAAAAGTTTATAGTTAAGTTCATAGTAATTCATAATTAATAACTTCGTAATGTGTAAAGTGTGATGCATGATGCGAAGGGGTAATAACGTATTACGTATTACGCATTATTTACTTGTGAAATACACTATAACAATGAATATTCACTAAAGGTAAGGATTATTTATAACAATGGTTGAAAAAAAGCTTTTCAGACAGGAAGCGCTTCAGAAACTATCTTCTCCTGAACAACTGGATCAGGCAATTACCATAACTGATTCCAGGGGATGGCTTGCTCTTATTATGTTCGGTGTAATAATATCGGTAATCTTCAGGTGGTTAATTGCAGGTATCATTCCTGTTACTGTTGCAGGAGAAGGTATCCTTCTGAAAGGAGGAGGATTGAAGAAAGTTATTTCCATAACAGGTGGAACTATTATCGAATTGAATGTGAAAAAAGGTGATATAGTGACGGCAGATCAACTGCTTGCAAAGGTTATGAGACATGAAATTTCTGATATAGAACTTCTGATTAATGAAACACAGGAAGAAATAGAAAAACTTTATGAACATAAAGAGAAAAATGGTAAATTGATTGAGAAACTGCAGAATAGATTGACCTTATTGAATGAAAAGAAAATATTACTGTCAGAAATAAGAAGCCCTGTAAGAGGAAAAATACTGGATTTAACTGTGAAACCCGGTGATATTATAAAAGAATATGAGACCATAGCAGTTATAGAGTCTCCTGACGAAACAATGGAGGCTATACTGTATATACCTCTCGCTACGGATAAAACAATTGAACCATCCATGGATGTTCAAATTTCACCGTCTACAGCCAGGAAAGATCTTTATGGCTTTATCCCCGGTAAAATAAAATCTGTAGATGTTTTCCCTGAAACCAGAGAAAGTATGATGAAGGTTATAGGTAATGAAGAACTGGTTTCTATGTTTTTATCCCGTGGCCCTTCAATGGAAGTGCATGTAGAACTTTCCTGTGATGAAAAGAATGAATTAAAATGGTCATCAGGCAGAAGATTACCTCATATATACAGTGGAACCCTCTGCAGAGGAACTATAATATTAAAAAAGATTCATCCTGTAAATCTTCTTTTCCCTTCTACAGAATAAATATATGAATAAAGAACAGATAATCAATAAAAGAGTCAAAACCCCTACGGTACTGCAGATGGAAGCTGTAGAATGCGGTGCCGCATCACTTGCTATTATCCTGGCCTATTATGGAAGAAGCGTTCCCCTTGAAAAACTGAGGATAGATTGCGGAGTGTCCCGTGATGGCAGTAAAGCAGTAAATATATTAAAAGCCGCCAGAAAATACGGCCTTCTTACAAAGGTTTTTAAAGCCCCCGGTATAGATTTGCTATTAAAACTTAAATTCCCTGTGATTGTATTCTGGAATTTTAACCATTTTCTTGTAGTGGAAGGTGTGGGGAAAAATTGTGTATATTTAAATGATCCTGCCGCAGGGCCGAGAACTGTATCAAAAGATGAATTCAGCAGATCCTTTACAGGTATTGTACTTACCTTTGAGCCGGGGCCTGACTTCATAAAAGGAGGGGAAAAACCGGATCTTTACAAAAAGCTTCTCAACCGTATTAAAGGTTCTGAAACAGCCATTATCTATATTTTGCTTGCAGGATTGCTCCTTGTTTTTCCCGGTCTTATTATTCCTATGTTTATGAAGATTTTTGTAGATAATATTCTTATAAATAGAATGGATAATATTATTGGTCCCCTTATAATCGGCATAATTATTACTGCCATATTGCAGGGAGGACTTACATATCTTCAGACCTATTATATATTAAGATTCGAAACAAAACTTTCTTTAAGCACTTCAAGCAAATTTTTCTGGCATATACTTCATCTTCCTGTTGAATTTTTTACACAGCGATTTGCCGGAGATATAAGCTCAAGAGTTGCCATAAACGATAAAGTCTCCCAGTTGATTGCCCAGCAGTTCGCACCGAATATACTCAATATTATTATGTGTATTTTTTACCTTGTTATTCTTTTTACCTATAATATTTACCTTACTATTACAGGTTTGTTTATTGTATTTTTAAATGTTCTTACTCTCAGATATATAGCAAGAAAAAGGATAGACGGAAATATGAGAGTCCTTCAGGAAAGAGGAAAACTCATGGGGACATCCATGGCAGGTCTGAGTTATATTGAAACCATTAAATCCAGCGGTACAGAAGGAGATTTCTATACAAGATGGGCAGGATATTTTGCTAAAACGATCAATATAGAACAGGAATTGAATGTTTATACACAGTTTCTTGCAGTTATTCCGTCATTCCTGAATTCTCTCAATACAATGGTCATGCTGTCTGTTGGCGCCTATCTCATTATAAAAGGTCATATGACAGCCGGCACACTTGTAGCATATCAAAGTCTTATGAGCTGTTTCATGACACCTTTTAACAGGCTCGTAAACCTGGGAAGTACCATGCAGGAAGTCCACGGCGATATGGACAGACTCGATGATATTCTGAGCTATAATATAGATGGAGAGAAGGAAGATATAATTAAAGATACGTCTATAAAATTATCAGGAAAACTTGAACTTAAAGGTATATCTTTCGGCTACAGTCCTCTGGAACCTCCTCTGATTGAGGATTTTAATCTCACTTTATTGCCGGGGGCAAGGGTTGCCCTTGTCGGTTCTTCAGGTAGCGGTAAATCTACAATAGGAAAACTTGTATGCAGCCTTTATCGCCCCTGGAAAGGAGAAATACTTTTTGATGATAAACCTGTAGAAAAAATACCTGCAGAGATTATACATAATACCCTGGCTATGGTAGATCAGAGTATTATGCTTTTTGAAGGAACAGTAAGCGAAAATATAAGTCTCTGGGATCCGTCAATTCCTAAGAGTGATATTATAAGGGCTGCCAAAGATGCCTCTATTCATGATAGTATAACGGAAAAAGAAAAAGGATATGACTCTGTTGTAGAGGAAGACGGGAGAAATTTCAGCGGCGGCCAGAGACAGAGACTGGAAATAGCGAGAGCTCTCTCTACAAACCCGAGAATTCTGATACTTGACGAGGCTACAAGTGCTCTTGATGCCATTACGGAAAAGAAGATAGATGAATATTTAAGAAAAAGAGGGTGCACCACCGTCATAATAGCCCACAGGTTGAGTACCATAAAAGATTGTGATGAAATTATA
The DNA here is from genome assembly GCA_040217665.1 of Vulcanimicrobiota bacterium. Taxonomy (GTDB): domain Bacteria; phylum Vulcanimicrobiota; class SpSt-956; order SpSt-956; family JAKJGF01; genus CALARM01. The sequence continues at coordinate 3,683 of JBEHWP010000240.1, read as the reverse complement.
GTTCTTGATAAAGGCAGGGTAGTTCAGAGAGGAAGACATGAGGAACTTGTAAAAGATGACCATGGGCTTTATAAAAACCTTGTTCAGATTTATTGAGTGGTGAGTCGTGAATAGTGAGAAATGAAAAGTGAAAAATGAAAAAGAAATCGTGAGTGGTGAGTCGTGAGTTGTGAAAAGCAGGGGCGAACCGTGTCCGCACGGTTCCAGTGAAACCACACGTCACGCGTTACGCGTCACCCGTCACGATTATAACGGAGAAATAAAAATGGATAAAAACAATAATGACATAATAAAAAATAATGAGAGAGAGGTATCTAATATTCCTCAATTCACGACTCACGATTCACGACTCACTGAATTAATACACCTTGGCGGCAACAACCCTTTTCTTATTGACGATACCGATTATATCTGGATAGTTAAAGAACATAAGGTGAATATTTACGGAGTTTATCTCAGAGACAGAGTTATTACAGGCCCGAGAAACCATATATGCACCATAGAAAAAGGAGGAGCTTTCTTTGGCTTCAAACCTTTTGATACCTTCGGTTTTCTTGCTGCAGGCGAAACAGGAACAGAGGTTATAAAGATTAAAATAGATGAATTAAAAGAAGATCTGTCACCTTATATTGATAAATGGATACTGGATTTTACAGGTAATCTTCCTCAGAGAGTAAAAAGATTTAAAGTAGTTAAACCTGATGAAGAGATTACGATAAAATCAGGTGAAGCCATGTTAAGTTCATCTTCTGTTCTGTGGATAAAAAATCTGAAAGGTTCTTTTTCTTTTATGGGAAGAGACGATCTGTCGCCTTTTAAAGAAGATACCATATTCCCTGTTACTCCTTCTCTCTGGTGGAAAGCAGAAGAAGATTCCGAAGTCAGAACCTTAAATACGGAAACATATGTCGTGTCCGATCCGAAAAGAATTTATATGGAACAATTTCATGATTTTATACTGGATTTTATAAAGATAAAACTGGTAGAAGAATATATAGATGAAAAAGAACAACTTGAAAAAAAAGAATTAACAGAACTTTCTGCTATGAGTGATGCAGTATCAGGACTGGCATCTACTATGGAAGAAAGGCCTTTCCCTTATAAGAGCGGACAGAAGGACAAACTTTTTATCGCCTGTCAGATAACAGGTAAACAAACAGGTATTGTCTTTAAAGAACCTCTTTTTGAATACGATAAAGAGCTTATAGATCCTGTTACTGCTATAGCAAGAGCTTCAAAGGTAAGACACAGAAAACTTACTCTTGAGAAAAACTGGTGGAAAAAAGATAATGGCCCTCTTCTTGGCTTCTCATCGGAAGATGACAGACCTGTCGCTTTATTGCCTTTATATTCAGGCGGTTATGAAATGATTGACCCTGCAGATAACAGGAAATATCGCATCACAGAAACTATTGCATCTAAAATTCATCTTCACGCTTATATGTTTTATCCGCCTTTACCGTTTAAGGCCATTACTCTGATAGATATTATGAGCTTCGGATTGAAATACTGTAAATCCGATATGTTAAATTTTTTATTTATATCTGTTATTGTAGGATTACTTGGTATGATTATTCCCGTAGCAACAGGTGTTATCTTTAATTATATTATTCCTTCAGGTGAAGACCGTCATATTATGGAACTTTCTATTGCTCTTTTTATCAGTGCTGTTGCTGTAGCAGTATTTCAAATATTGCAGAGTGTTTCTCTTATAAGAATACAGGGCAGAATAAACTGTACCATACAATCAGCCATATGGGACAGAATTCTCCTTCTGCCATGTTCATTTTTCAGAAAATATTCATCAGGAGATCTTGCTGCACGATCCCTGGGTTTTGATAGCATATGCAGAGAATTCTTTACAGGGCTTACTCTGCCGTCACTTCTGTCTTTCATATATGCATTGTTCAACTTCTTTCTTTTATTCTATTACAGCACCTCTCTTGCATTAGTTGCTGCTGTTTTTGCTTTTATTATTGTCCTTGTCGTAATATTTACTACATATTTTCAACTCTCTTTTTATAGAAATTTACTCACCCTTCAGGGACAGATTTCCGGTTTTGTATTTCAGCTTATAAACGGTATAACAAAACTCAGGGTTGCAGGTGCCGAAAGCAGAGCCTTTACTCAGTGGGCAGAGAAATTCGGACTTCAGAAGAGATTTTCTTTTAAAATTCAGAATATTAAGAATTTTTATGAAATCTTTAACTCTGTTATACTCCTTATTTCATCAATCGTAATTTTTCTTGTCATATCATCAGATATTTATACCGGTCATGAAGTTATATCAGGCGGAAATTTTCTTGCCTTTAATACTGCTTTTACCTCTTTTATGGTATCTGTCATGCAACTGGGCATGACTGTAGCCCTTCTTACCAATATTGCTCCTGTTATAGAAAGAATGAAACCAATATTTGAAACTATTCCGGAAGTTGATGAAGATAAAAATGAACCGGGGGAAATAAGTGGTGATATAGAAGTCAACCATCTGTCATTCAGATACAAAAAAAATAGTGATTTAATCCTGAAAGATCTGACCTTCTCTGTAAAGCCTGGCGAGTTTGTTGCTTTTGTAGGACCTTCGGGAGCCGGTAAGTCAACTATTATGAGACTTCTCCTCGGGTTTGAGACACCGGAGCAGGGTGGGATTTATTATGATGGCAGAGAACTTAAAGAACTGGATCTTACTTCTGTGAGAAATCAGATAGGTGTTGTACTTCAGAACAGTTCCCTTATGGCAGGAGAAATTTATTATAATATTATCGGTTCTTCTCTCCTTACCATAAATGATGCATGGGAAGCAGCAAAGATAGCAGGCCTTGACGAAGATATAAAAGCCATGCCCATGGGTATGTATACCTGTGTAAGTGAAGGAGGGGAAACATTTTCAGGAGGACAGAAACAGCGAATACTCATAGCAAGGGCAGTGGCCAGAAAGCCAAAGATACTTATTTTTGATGAAGCTACAAGTGCGCTTGATAACAAAACACAGGCAACTGTAACGGAAAATCTTGACAGACTGGATATAACAAGAATTGTAGTGGCTCATAGAATAAGCACAGTAGTAAAAGCAAACAGGATTTATGTGATGGACAGAGGAGAAATTGTACAGTCAGGCACATACGAAGAATTGATACAGGTAGAAGGACCTTTTAAAGAACTGGCTGAAAGGCAGCTTTTATAACACTGCAGGTAACATGTCTCGAAAATTATCGTACAGCTTAAATCTTTACAATTTTTTCATAAGTTCTTCACAATTTCTTCATATGTTCGTATTATAATTTAAACCTATAGGAAAGTTTATAAAACTTTAGATAAATATTATGTACAGGCAGTTTATCTAGAGTAGTTCTAAAAATTTTTGTCCTAAAGTTTCTCTACATACTCGCAATAGGTAAATAGCTACTTAGAGCCTATCCGAAAAGTCGACCCATACCTTTCCACTGCCGGGCTCTGGAGAAAAATATATACCGTATTAACAGCCAGTTGTATATTAAATAGACGCAAAATAGTAAATGTCTGTAAAAACAGGGTCTCTTTCAGGAGGATTATAGATTTTTCGGAAGAGCCCGGCAGTGGAAAGGATGAGAAAATAAATATTACTTTTCGGGTATGATCTTACTGTAAATAATTTAAATCAGTGAGTAAGAGTAAATAATGCCAGATTGTAACGGTTATTTTTT
>JBEHWP010000239.1:0-8482 GCA_040217665.1 Vulcanimicrobiota bacterium | reverse complement strand
GAAAGAAACTTGTTCCTCCTGACCTTACGGACTATAAGAAAGAGATTAAAAGACCGAAAAATGAAAGTGAAGAGAAGCTCTGTCGGGCCTGGGAAAAAGTCCTTAATGTGAGTAATATAAGCATGGATGACAACTTCTTTACCCTGGGAGGCCATTCCCTGAAAGCAGTTGCTCTTGTGGCGGAACTTCAGAAGGATTTTGATATAAAATTAAATGATATATTCAAATATCAAACCATTGAAGAACTGGCTGAAAATATAACAGGTATAAAAGACAACCTGAAAAAGAAACTCCTGGATTTAAAGAAGGGGCTGTCATTGCCTGTTAAGGAAGAAATAGAAATGCCCGAAATAGAAGAAGCTATAGGGAAATACAGAGATGACTATAAAAAATACTCCTCTCTCGATCTGTCTGTAAAGAAGGAATACAAAAATATACTTCTTACGGGAGCGACAGGTTTCCTGGGCAGTTATCTCCTCCGCGATCTTCTTACGAAAAGAAATGCTGTCATATATGTGGCAATAAGAGGCAGAAGCGAGGAAGAGTGTAGAGACCGTCTGATAAAGAAATTAAATTATTATTTTGGCTCTGAATTTTTTGACTCATATAAAGACAGGGTTGTAGTCGTGAAAAGTGAACTTTCAGAGGAAAATCTTGGTGTTCCACGGGACTTATATGAAGATCTTTCTTTGAAAATAGACTGTATAATAAATTCTGCTGCCAATGTAAAACACTATGGCCTCTATCAGGAATTTTATAATGGAAATGTAAGATCTGCTCTTAATCTCCTTGAATTTGCTCTGTCGGGTAAAGTTAAAGACTTCCACCATATTTCCACTACTTCTGTCGGAGCGGGGTATATAGAGAATAAAGATAAAGCTCTCTTTACGGAAGACACAGTAGATATAGGTCAGAAGTCCGATAATTTCTATGTTCAGACAAAACTGGAAGGAGAAAAAGCTGTTCTGGAGGCAAGAGCAAAAGGACTTATGGCCAGTATATACAGAGTTGGTAATATTACCTTTGACTCGGAGAAAGGCATATTCCAGGAAAATATAGAATCAAATGCTTTCTATCAGAGGATAAAATCCTTTATAAACCTGGGAATTATTCCGCAGGAAGCCGGAGAAACGGATCTTTCCTATGTAGACGGAGTAAGCGGTGCAATTCTCTCACTCTTTGATGTAAAAGAACTTGAAAATAACATATTCCATATAGAGAATCCGCAGAAGGCAGAACTTTCGGGTCTACTCTCTTCAGAAGAACTGGGACTTAATATTAAAACTATACCCATGACTTCAGTTATAGATTATCTGCTGGAACATTATGACCATGAAGGTTTCAGGGATTACATAGAAAGTCTTATGGTTCATATGGGATTTATGGCAGAAGAAGATACGGGAAAAGTGACTTATATTATAACCCTGTGCGAGAAAACAGACTTTATACTGGACAGAGCCGGATATAAGTGGCCTTCTCTTGATATGAATTCCATTAAAAAGATGATATATGAAGCTCTCAAAGACAGGGTTTCCATATTGAAAACCTGCCATGTCTTTGAAGGTCTTGCACATGAAGACCTGGGTATTGTTGCAGGTAAAGCATGGCAGGAGTATTATCCTGACTCCTCCGATATTCTCCTTGAAGATCAGATGAATGATAGTTTCTATGTTATTGCCAGAGGAGCTGTATCTGTAAGCTGCACATCAAGTTCAGGATGGATTGGAACTGTTTCCATACTGGGAGAAGGTAATATTATGGGAGAAGACAGCATATTTGAAGACAGCCGTGCCGGTATACTTGCAGAATCCGTTCTTGGAGATGTTCTTCTCCTGAGATTTAAAAATAAGGATATAAGAGAGCTTATGAATAAAATCCCGCAGATTGGCAGCAGTTTAATAAGGGAATTAACCGGGAAACTGGCAAATCTGAGAAAAATAATAGTAACTATCGGATAGGTTTATATGAGGAGCATAACACGTGATGCGGAGGGAGTCCTATGCTTGCCACAGCTATTAAAAACAGTATTCACGAAGCTAAAGAGCAGGGTAAACTGGAAGGCAAACTGGAAGGCAAACTGGAAGGCCAGCTTGAAGGTAAACTGGAAGCGGCAAAAAAAATGTTATCCAGAAATTATCCTTTGGAAGAAATAGTAGAGGTAACAGGATTATCTCTGGAAGAAATTAAAAAAATACAATAAATGTCTGATTATGGAATGGTAGTCAGGCCGCTTCATAAATTCGTGTCATCAGATTGATTTTATGGGGTATTATTATGCTACTAAAAGAGGGTTTATACGAACAACTAATTAATAAATGCTTTGCAAAAGAAATTGAAAAGATAGATGTTGAAAGATTTGAAGCAAGAAAAGAAAAGGTTGATGTTGCAGAGAGTGATTTGATTTTATCAAAATATCTCCAGGAAGTCATTCAAAAGAGCTTAAAATTTTTCAATAGTAAAGAAAAGTTTTATAACCAGGTTGATTTATGTAATGAATTAATTCAATTTATTATTTCTAAGACAGGTTTTACTGATTTATACGATTATATTATTCCACCAGATATCGAACTATTATTTGCCATAAGTAAAATTAATAGATTTACTCCTAGTGAAATTATACGTCCTATTTCTCCTCTTTCTCAAAGTTCCCTTTTCACTGGTGCACCAAATGAACCTAGCCTGGCTAGTGAGATTAAAAAAGAAATTTTAACTTCAGATCGGATTGATATTCTGGTTTCTTTTATTAAATGGAGTGGAATTCGTATTTTTCAAGAGGAATTCAAGATTTTTACTAATAAGCCTGACAGTTCCCTTCGTTTAATTACTACATCTTATATGGGAGCGACAGATTATAAAGCCATTGAATTTTTATCTACCTTACCTAATACAACTATTAAAGTTTCCTATGATACAAAACGAACTCGTCTTCATGCCAAAGCCTATCTTTTTTATAGAGATACTGGATTTACAACAGCTTATATAGGTTCATCTAATATATCTAATCCTGCAATGACAAGTGGTTTAGAGTGGAATATAAAAGTGAGGGGAGAGATTGTATAAATCGTTTGAAAATAAAGATTTTTTTCATATCACCTTCAGAATAGGGTTTCGTCATTAATTCTGTTATGGAAATAGTGGATATCAATGCTTTTAAAATATCACAACTGATAGACATAATCAGCATTTCAGTGAGGTCACTGTAAGGTTTTATATCTTCAAGATGATAAATCAATATAGAACTATCAGGGCAAATAATATTAATGTTTTCTATATCTTTAGAAAATTTTGATTTATCTGCTTTCATAACCAGGAAGCTCTTTCTTTTTTAATATAATCTTCTACTTCTTCCCTGGTTTTACCCCATGTACCCTTCATTATACCACGGGTAGACTTTGCATAAAGTTCAGGAGTTGTCAGTACAACACCGTCTTCCTGCAATATCATTATAACCCTGTCATCTTCTTTTATACTCAATTTTTCCCTCATTTCTTCAGGTAAAACAATTTGACCTTTCTTGCTCAGTCTTACTATTCTGGTTAAAGTCATACAAAAATCACCCCATTTTGATTGTAAACTTTTTGTAGGAAAATATCAAGATGACCCATCGAATTAAAAGTTTTATTTTTCTAACAGGCTCTTATTACGGCTGATAATACTCAATTATATATTTATAGCCCTGTTCTGCAAGAAACATCTGTCTGTTGAGTGCAAAATCCTGTTCCTTCGTATCTCTGCTTACAAGGGTATAGAAAAAAGAAGATTTATCTTTAGGCCGAAGTATTCTCCCCAGCCTCTGAGCTTCTTCCTGCCTTGAACCGAAGGTGCCTGATATCTGGATTGCCACATTTGCATCAGGAAGATCTACTGCGAAATTTGCCACTTTTGATACAATAAGGTGATGAATATCCCCTCTGCGAAATTCTTCATAAAGTTTTTCACGCTCACGGTTTTTCATCTTTCCCGTAATCAGAGGCAGATTAAGTCTGTCCCGGAAATACTCAAGCTGTGATATATACTGGCCTATAATAAGTATCTGATCTCCGCTGTGTTTTTTCATGATTTCTTCTGCTATTTCAAGTTTTTTTGCATTTTCCGAAGCTATTCTGAATTTATTCCTTTCATCTGCCAGGGCATATTCAAATTTTTCTTCATTGCTGAGCTCAACCCTGATTTCATGACAGTAAGCCTGAGCAATATAGCCTTTTGATTCAAGCTCTTTCCAGGGAATATCATATTTTTTCGGCCCCACAAGTGAGAAAACATCTTCTTCCAGTCCGTCTTCCCTTACAAGTGTGGCAGTCAGTCCAAGCCTTCTTTTAGACTGTATTTCCGCTGTTGCTCTGAAGACAGGAGCAGGAAGGGTATGAACCTCATCATAAATAATAAGACCCCAGTTCTGTTTCTGGAAAAGGCCGAGATGGATGAAATCTTCTTCTTTTGATTTTCTGTGAGTAAGAATCTGGTAGGTTGTAAGAGTGACAGGTTTTATTTCTTTTATGTTTCCCGTATATTCTCCTATGAGATCAGGAGTAATGTCTGTCTTATCCAGCAGTTCCGATATCCACTGGTGAACTGCCACGGTGCTTGTGGATATAATAAGAGTATAGGAAGAGATTTTCTCCATAATTGCCATGCCTGTAACTGTTTTACCTGCACCGCAGGGCAGGACTATAACACCATGACCGCCTTCTGGAGAGTTAGACCTGTAGAAAGAATTGACACTTCCTTTCTGATAATCCCTGAGATGAAAATTTTTTCCTGAAGAGGTAATATTTTTCAACTGAATTTTTAATTCAGTGCCATCTGTATAACCTGCCATATCCTTTACCGGATAACCGGTTTTAATAAGAATTTGCTTTATATTCCCCCTGTCTTTCATATGAATAAAAAATCCCTTCCCCCTGATTTCTTCAACAAGGACAGGTTTTATTTTTTTATTATGTTTCACTTCTTCCAGAAGATAGGGATCATTTACTTCAAGACGAAAAAACTCTTTTTTCTCTGAAGGGACAAGACAGATTTTACCGTAACGGGATAAAATATCTTTTATATCTTCAATAATATTCTGAGGCACTTCGTATTTCGTATACGTCTCCAGACAGTTCCGGATATGGTCTGTGGAAAAACCGGCAGAAGCGGCATTCCATAGAGAAAGTGATGTAATTGCATAGGTATGGATATGTTCCGGTGATTTTATAAGCTCTGCAAAAGGAGAGATACTGTCTCTCACTTCTTCGAAAAGAGGATTATGAACTTCAAGAAGGATTGTTCTGTCACTTTGAAGTATAAGGGGGTTATCTGGATTAAATGTCATATTTATTCTTCCTCCACTATCATGCCCGATTTCTCAATGAGCCTGCAGGTTATGTTCTTTAATGTTTCCATATAGACAAGAGGTACAAGAAGGAGATTTTCCTCCGAATGAATTATTACTTCTATGTCTTTTTTTTCGAGTTCTTCCCCGACTTTTCCCAGGATTTCCTTATTAGAAGAGATGAAACCTGCGAGATGATGAAATTTTACATCACATTTCTGCTTTTCCTTTGACGGGTCTCTTTTAAATATGGAATGGGAAAAGTTTTTATAGTCGAATAGTTTCTCTTTATGGTTATATTTTTCAGGTAAAAATTCATTTTTTTCGAGAAGTGAAAAAAAATCTCCCTTCGGTTTTACTATGAAAAGTCCTCTGTCTATTTTCTCTTCTATTTTCCTTCCAAGAGTTTTCTCTACCTCTTCTGAAAATTCTGAGGCTTCCACTAAAGAAAAATTTCTGTAAAGAGTTATCTTTTCTCCGTGAGCTCCCCATTCCTCCATTTCTGTAATGATATTCTGAGGTAATGGGAGGGAAGATAATTCTGCCAGTTCCTTTATGATTTCCTTTATGTCTTCTCCTGAAGCAACTCTGTCTGAGATTTTTTGTTTTTCAAGTCTGTATATTATTGCCCTGTCATCTTTAATAGCAGTACCGAACTTGTTCAGTATATTTACCTCTTTCTCACAGTAGCCATTGTATTCTACCACTGCTTCATGATCGGCCTTTACTGTGATTTTTACATGATTATAGGAAGGATTTTTTCCGTAAAAGTCAAAGAATTTTTCCGTCATCATGAAGGCTTTTATTCCGCCATATGGTTCGGGAGTCATATCATATTCCGTTTTTTCATAAGCTAAATTAACAAAATTCATAATAAAAGGAATTTCTTCAAGGAAAAAAGCGAAATATCTCCCTTCCACCCTTTCAAAAGAGTCGCTTTCTCCGGAAAATATTTCTCTTCTCGTGCCGTTATTTATTTCGTAAAAGGAGGAATAGAGATTTACTTTTACTCCGTTTTTACTGTCCCTAGAATAAGCAATTATTTTTTCTATATCACCCGATTTTATTTTTCCATTTTTCAGTTTCAGAAGAAGTTCTTCTTCTGTAAATTCTTTACCCTCAATAGATTTTCTGATAAATGTAATTACTTTATAATCAATTTCTTTCTTCAAATTGGAAAGATTTCTGTAGTTAAAGAGAATATTTCCTTCTTTTTTGTGGTCCAGTATAAGATTAAATTGATTTTCTTTTAAATATTTTATCATATCAGCTATACTGTACCACACTTCCGGCTCCAGTTTATAAAGAATACCCAGTAATTTTTTTCTTATAACCGGCAGATCGAAATTGGATCTGTTCAACGTGTATCTGTCAAATCTATTATTACTGAGCAGTGTGGCTTTATATGAAAATTCATTTGCCGTATTGTTTAAGAGACTTTCCATAATTGCCTCTTCTTTTTCAAGACCTGTAAGGTTAAGATAGTTATTCCATTCTTCTCTGTTCGGCACTATATAATTATTTTCCCAGTATTTATTGAAGATATTATAATCTCTGTATTCTCCTTCTAAATCAAAATTTACCAGTTTCATAGCCCTTACAAGTTTTGATATAAAATCAGACCAGTAACCATGACCATAAACTGTAATCAGTTCCTTTTCTTCATCAAATGATAGTATTTTCATGAGTTTCCTGGCATGGTCTGGTGGGATGAAATTTCCTTTTCTGGAGCGTTTTATTTGATTATTGAACACATAATTCATAAATCTGTAAATGTCTTTTCTTAAGAAGGTTTCGTTTTTTTCAATAATAGAATCTCTTTCTATAACTTCTTCCGGAATTGTTTCCATATTTATTTCTTTCATGATTTACCCTCTTATTCTGATACTGTATTTTTTTTTGACAAGAAATTGGTTGATTTTCTCTTCATCCTGTCCTGATACTGCAAAGAAATTTCCTCCCAGGGGATAAAATATATCAGGAAAATTATGTTTTACGAGAGCCGATACAGTTATATCCTTTATTTCCAATATACTCATCCCTGAATGAATCATAACCTTTCCATAATTATTTTTAACATAATCAAAAGAATTTTTATACAGGGGATGTTGTTCATAGATATTCATAAAAGCAAAAGAAAACTCTTTTTTATTTCTGAATATTTTTCCAAGTTTTATCCTGGAAGGGGTAAAGGTGAAAATATTATTTTCAAAGGTAAAATTAGAAATAATTGTAATTTCCCGGAGCAGCTCAAAGGGAACTTTCTCCGGATCAACAATTAAACCTTCCTCTTTTTCAATTACCCCTCCTTCTGCAATTTTTACTTCTTCACATCTGGCACATCTATAATAATTTTCTTTCTCACTACTCAGTTTTTCCAGAAATCCATATTTAAACCCTTCTTCACAGAGGTCAGATAGAAAAGAGTAAAGATCTACTTTATGTTCATGGCGAATAAAATCAGAAAGAATCTTTTTAAGAGAAGACACATTCAGCCATTCTTTATCTTTGAGCCCTTTGAGTATATAAAAAACACTGTACCACATATTGTAGTTTATATACCAGGCACTTACGAAGGTAAAGTCTATAGCTCTTTCAAAAGTAAATTCAACTTTTTGTTCTACAAAAACTTTAATATTCTGTAAAATTTTTTCTTCTCTTTCATTTGTTGTTTTTCTTAACCCTATCATACATAAGAATATATGTTTCTCGAAATTGTCAAAAGAATTGGATATACCTGCTCTATCCATTCTATCCCCCTGTACTGGAAAAGGACAGGGAAGAGAGTAAATATCCATGGGAATATATAAAGAATATCGTTCAAGGTGGCTCATCCTGTAAGTATAAGAAGAAGTTTTTTCACTTATCAGTAAAAGCCCCTTTAGAACAAATATTTCTTTCATCACTGAGAATAAAGACCTGTAATCGTATGCATAATTAAAATGCTCGTTAATCTCAGCAAGTTCCATTGCTCCTCCATGGATTGCTATGTAATGGAGAAACATTTTATATTCACGGGGTAATTCCTCATAGAAGTGGATAAATTTTTCCCTGTCAGGATATTTCTCTATTATTTTTTCTATGAGTCCTTCTTTTTTCAGTCCTTTTATATTAATACCAAGGTTTCTGGCCAGTATTTTCAATTCATTTACTGTAAAAATTTTTTCT
>JBEHWP010000238.1:0-8485 GCA_040217665.1 Vulcanimicrobiota bacterium | reverse complement strand
AAATCTCTCTTTACTTTCTCCACTGTTGCCATTTTCTTCAAATCTTCCAGATAGGTCTCTGTAATAGATGTAGCCACAGTCAAATCACCTGATATGTTATCTATTATATCCTTATCAATATCTAACTGTGTAAGAAGGCCGACCATCTGGTTAAGGCTTTTGTATTTTTCTTCCATATCAGGAAAAGATTTCATAAATTCCCTTCCTATTTCATGACCGCTTTTCAGATCAGAACTCGTAACAACCATTGACATATCATCAGGAATAATTTTGAGAACTGAAGACTGCTCTCTGTTTTTGTCAAGAATAATTTTTATTACAGGACTGTCACTTTCCTTATCAATATTCAGATAAGTGTCCATTTTCATTCCTCTTCCGGAACCGGAAAATGCGACGGAATAACTTCTGAAAGCTTTTATAGCAGGAGGAAGTATCTTACTGATCGGCTCCTTTGTAATATCTTTAGCAAGAGGACTTAATATATGTTCCAGATTGACGAACAAAGAAGAAAGACAGTATTCTGGTTTCTTTTTCATAAACTTTGAGAAAAGTCCATTTTTTGTTATATTATCATGCCCTTCTTTGAGGACATCTACAGATTTTTTTACAGTATCCTCATTATTTGCAATAATAAGAAAATTATCTGTAAAACAGAAAAACAGTTCTTTTTCGAAAGAATTAATTTTGGTATCTTTATATTCTACAACATTTACATCTCCTCCGATTTTAGCAACAAAAGCTTCTGCTCTGTCATAATCTTTCACCTTTGCAACCATAAGCATATCTGGCAAGGCATTTGCAGGCATTTCTTTATAAGCTTCAATCATATGTCCTTTACCCTTTTCGCCTCTGTAAGAAGGGTTTTTTCCTGCAAGACCTGCTTCTACATGGGCATTTTCACAGCACTCTAAAAGAAAAGCCTGATTTTCCTGTTCCGTTTTATATTCATATATGCCTTCAGAAGGACATTGAGGAAGGTTTTCCATATAATCAGGTACCAGTTCTTTCAATTCTTTAGGATAAGATTTATTAACTTCATAATAAATATCAAGAGCATTTCCCGTAGAATAAATATCCTCTTTACATTTATTAAGTTTTCTCGTTGCTTTTATATATCTGTATACATTCTCTGATTTAAAAAGAGCGAATGAAACATCTGCTTCCATCCAGGATAACAGATCTTCTTCCAGGTTAATTCCGGTTTTACTCTGAAATATTCCCATAAGTTCCCTTATATCTTTGATTTCCTGCCTTTCTTCTCCTGATTTTGTATGTTCTAACTGCCATATAACAGGATAAAAATTGACATTTGCATAAACATCTACATCAGACGGAATAGCCTTAAATGTTTCCGATTTATAATTTGACAGAAGATAATAATTCCTCACACCCATTATAGACAATCCGAGGCAGATTATCAGGAAACTCAGGGCCATAATAGTCGTTTCCGCCACACCTCTCTGAAACTTTTTCATTTTCATAAACATTACCTCTTTTCTATTTTTTTAACTATTAGCTATGAGCAGTCATCAGCCAGCTTTTATGAGATTACATAAATATGTCAGATTAAACTATGATTGACATGATGTAATGAGCTGATGCATATCTGCTTAGCTGTTACATGTTGAACTTAACGCCCTGCAGGCGAGTTGTTTAAAGTTGAGGGTTGAAGGTTGAGAGTTGAATCAACCATAAACTCTCAACTATCAACTATCAACCATATAATAGTTTAACCGGAATGAAAATTCCTATACATTTAAATTATTGATTAATCTGGTCCTTCATCCATCTGACAGCCTGATGATATACAGATACAGGTGCCACTACATGTCCTCCTTCAAATTCTATCCAGTTTGTTTTCCATCCGAGACCTTCGAGGAAAGCTCTGTCCCTTTTCATTTCATCATAACGAAAATCAGCAGGGCTGGCAAGAAATACTGCTATTTTGCCGCGGGGATAACTGGCCTGCTCTTTTGCAAATTCTTCATGCATCATACCTGTATTTACTATAATACCCTTTATAAGGTCAGGATATAAAAAAGAAAAGGCATGAGAACCCATACCGCCGCCTGACATGCCTGTAGCTATTATCCTTTTCTCATCTATGGGATAGGTGCCGAAGAAACTCTTTACGGTATTTGCCATACTCTTTACGGGAGGTTCCATATCCTGTCCGTTCCTGTATTCTTTGGAAGCAATTATGATCATTTTATAGGTTTCTCCTATATCCTTCCAGAAATCTATGAGCCCTGACGCATTTGCATCAGGTGACAGAGCGATAACAAGCGGATATTTCTTACTGCTGTCAAGATCTGACGGAATATAAAGAATATAAGTAGCACCGTCTACAGTCTTTGCAGGAACAGAAGGGACAGCATCTGGCTCTTTAATCTCTCTTGTCGATATATCGAGTGTATTTGACCATTCAGTATAGGTCGGATAGTAACCGAGAAAAGTACAGAAGGTTGTCAGAGGAACATATACTTCCTGTCCTTTCAATATATAAGCATATTCATAGAGGGTATCATTAACATATAAAAGTTTTTTCTCTCTGTCATATTTATACTCAAATTTTAAAATCTTACGAAGATCACCGGCAGAAGCATAGATCATACCATCTTCATGCAAAAATTTCTTACCTTTATATTCCTGATTTTTTATGTATATTACAAGAGTATTGTAGTCTTTTAATTTACTTCCTGCGAGAACGGATGGTATTATAAAAAGAAATACAAGAAATAAAAGAAGTAATTTCTTCATAGATAATCACACCTCAAGCATGTAAGATTTTTATTTTACAAAAAGAAAATCTCCCGACTCCGAGAGTCATGCCATCTTTAACGGCAATATGTTCATTTACATCCAGAAATCTCTGGCCGTCAACAGTTACAAATCCCTGGGAAATAAGTCTTCTTGCTTCTGCAGGTGTTTCCACAAGGGAACTCAGATAGACAAGCTTCACCAGCCAGATTTTTCCGTCTGTTAAATCTTCAGGGGAAAGTATAAATTCTTCCATAATTTTTTTACTGACCTGTTATAATATCTATAAAAAGAGGTTTCTCTTCCGGTTTTTCCTCTCCTATTTTATATGCTTCCAGAAGGCATTTCTTTGCTTCTTCTGTTTTTTCCTTATCATTTGAATGTATTACTGCAATAGGATCCCCTTTTTCCAGTTTATCACCTATTCTCTTTTTAAGCCATAATCCTGCTGCAGGATCTATCTTATCAAATTTCTTTTCCCTTCCTGCTCCGAGTATCATGGCAGATCTTCCTACCTCTTCGGCATTTACGCTCTGAAGATAACCGCATGAAGGAGCCAGCACAGATGAAACATATTTGGCCTGAGGAAGTAAATAGGGATCTTCCACTACCTTCGGGTTGCCATGCTGTGCTTCAATAAGCTGTTCCATTTTCCTTGCTCCCATGCCGTTGGAAATAAGTTCCTGAAGTTTCTCTTTTCCTTCTGTAATATCACTGCATGCACCGGCAAGTAACAACATATGGGCACCGAGAGTAAGAGATGCTTCCCTGAGTGGTCCCCCTGTAATTTCGCCTCTGAGAATCTCAAAAGCTTCCTGAACTTCAATGGCATTTCCGATGGCCATCCCCAGAGGCTGATCCATATCACTTAAAATTGCGGTAACCTTTCTCTTCATAAGAGTTCCAATCTTTACCATAGACTGTGCAAGTATTCTTGCATCGTCTGCTTTCTTCATAAATGCACCGCTTCCGACCTTTACGTCAAGTACAAGACAATCGGCACCGGAAGCTATTTTTTTACTCATTATGCTGGCTACAATGAGAGGAATACTGTCTACAGTTCCCGTAACATCTCTCAGGGAATAAAGACGTTTGTCTGCAGGAGTTAAATTTGCAGTCTGACCTGCCACTGCAACACCTATATGTTTTACCTGTTTTATAAAATCTTCCAGTTCTATTGATGTAGTAACACCGGGAATAGACTCAAGTTTATCCAGTGTTCCCCCCGTATGGCTCAGGCCGCGGCCTGAGATCTTGGCAACAGGTATGCCTGCCGCCGCGACAAGAGGGGCAAGAACCAGGGTAGTAGTGTCTCCCACACCGCCAGTGCTGTGTTTATCAACCTTTACACCTTCAATAGAAGTCAAATCTATTTTCTCTCCCGATTCAAGCATGGACATGGTCAGATTAACAACTTCATCTTCCGTCATACCGCGAAAATATACAGCCATAAGCCATGCCGTAAGCTGATAATCCTGTATCGTATCATCTGTTGTGCCGTTGATTATAAATTCTATTTCTTCTTTTGTAAGGCTCTCTCCGTCTCTTTTTTTTAAGATGAGATCAACCATTCTCATGAGAATTTCAACTCCTTGATGATTTCTTTCACAAGTCTGGAAAACTTAGGGATTGTGGCATTACCTACCTCAATAACCTCTTCATGGGTAAGTTTTTTATCCGAAACCAGATCTATACAGTTTGTTATACAGGATATACCAAGACATGGTATGGCTGAATGACCTGCCACTATAGCTTCTGTAACGGTAGACATACCTATGGCATCTCCTCCTATCATGCGCATATACTTTACTTCTGCCTTTGTTTCATAGGAAGGACCACTTACTGCCACATAAACGCCCTGCTGAAGTTTAAGTCCCAGTTTTTCTGCGATTTTAAATGCCAGTTCTCTGAAATCTTTATTATAAACCTGGGAAATATCAGGGAATCTCGGCCCCAGTTCGGGATCGTTTACTCCTATAAGAGGATTATAACCCATAAGGTTTATATGATCTTCCAGAATCATCAAATCTCCTGCCACAAAATCAGGATTAATGCCACCTGCCGCATTTGTAACTATAATCATTTTCACACCGAGAGCTTTCATAATCCTCACAGGAAGGGTAATGTCTTTCATGGGATAGCCTTCATAATAATGAAGTCTTCCCTGCTGGGCAATAACTGTTTTACCTTCAAGTTTTCCTGTAACAAAAGCACCTGCATGACCTTCTACCGTAGAAAGAGGGAAATTTTTAATTTCACTGTATTTTATAACCACTTTTTCTTCTATTTCCTCTGCAAGAACACCTAGGCCCGAGCCGAGAATAAGTCCCACTTCGGGAACAAGTGAAGTTTTACTCCTTATGGAAGCAACTGCCTGATTTATCTTTTCTTTTAATTCTTTCATAATTAGCCACCTTTCTTTACAGGCGTGACGCGTGACGCGTGACGCGTAACGGGTATTACTCACCCTCGATTATTATAGAATTTGAAATTTCCGAAACATAACCTGATATGGATGCATGGACATATGCACCTGTTGTACCTTCCGGGACTGTGCCTATAATCTGTCCCTTTATGACTCTGTCTCCGACAGTTACTGAAGGTGTGCAACTCAGACCGATATGCTGTTGAAGAGGTATTTTTACTCTGCCGGGATGTATGTCAATATCTTTCCACTGTGCCTTTACATCATAGCCGGTCAGTTCCAGCTTTGTTACAAGCCCTGCTGCAGAAATCCTTCGTAATTTCATAAACGGACGTGGTGTAAGTTCTTTTTGTTTATGGGGATTGGGAATATTTTTCTCTCTCAATTCCTTCAATATGCCTGCATAGACCTCCTTCGGTTTCAGGTCAACAGGGCAGGCAACCATACTGCATATACCGCACTGGCAGCACAGGTAGGCCTGACATAGATCGTTTATTGAAGCTTTCTCCATACCATATCCTACGATACGCATAATTAAATGGGGCTGAATATTGTGACCCAGTAAATATCTCGGACATAACATAGTACAATAAGTGCACATTTCACACATCTTCGTATGTGCCAGATTTACCTTTATATCCCTTGTTTTAGTCTTAACAAGATAATGATCGTGAGGTAACACAATAAGGCCGCTGTCTGTTTTCACAACCGGTTCATCGAGATCTTTCGTTATGGTTCCCATCATAGGCCCTCCCCTTATTATGACGGGATTCTCAATTTTTATCCCTCCGGCATATGAAAGAACATCTCTTATGGATGTACCTATAGGAACATTCAGAGTAACGGGATTTTTGACTTCTCCTGTTACAGTCATAGGACGGGCTGTTACAGGTTCTCCCTGAAAAGCTTTAAACACATTATATAAAGTCACTGCATTACTTACGACAGCACCTACGGCTAAAGGGATACCGCCTTCAGGGACTATTCTGCCTGTAACTTCATAAACAAGTGTCTGTTCATCTCCTGCAGGATAATAATTGCCCATAATATAAATAGATATATCTTTCCGGCCCGAAAGAACAGCATTAAGAGCTTTTATGGCATCTTTATATTTCCCTTTAAGAGCAATAACACCTTTCTCAGCTCCTGTAACCTTCATGGCAATCGTAAGACCTTTTATTACTGCTTCAGGTTTCATGGCCATTAACTGTTGATCTACCCTGAGAAGAGGTTCGCACTCTGCGCCGTTTACTATAACAATATCTGCTCTACTGTTATATTTTATGTGTGTGGGAAATCCCGCACCACCTCCTCCGACAATGCCGGCACTTTTTATGGTTTTTAATATATCATCTCTGGATAATGTAATGTCCATAATAACTCCAGGATCATGACGCGTAACGCGTGACGCGTGACGCGGGGATCGTTTCTCGTTATTTCATATAATACACGCTTATTTCAGGAAAGCGCAGACTGACAAAATTCTTATTAAATGCTGATTTTTACAATGTGATTAATTCCATTTGTCTCTTAAAAATCCTTCCTTGATAAACAGGGAAAGAAAATATAAAACAGGGGAATCAGAGAAAAATTTCTCTTATATTTCCCTGTTTTATCGAAATATCAGTATTATATATAATCCTGTAAAACCAGCACCTCTATTTCCTTAACTTTCTTTAAATTTTTATCATTTGTAATAAAAATAGTACCCTGATTTTCTATACCAGTTGAAAGCTGCATTGCATCAGGAGTTTTTATATCATATATAGCTCTTAACAATGCTGCTTTTTCAGCTATAATAGCATCTACAGGATATATAACAAAATTAATTGAATTTAAAAGAAATTGTCTGTATTTTTCTACTATATCTTTTCGTCCGTCTTTTAATGGCTTTGTCAATACTTCGCTCAAGGTAATTACCGATGAAAAAGCACAATAATTATAGTCATTTTTTAGGATAGTGAATATATTATCAGTAATTTTACCATAGTCCTTATGCTCTTCAATAAAATATATAATCGGAGCCGTATCAAACATGATTCTTCTATGGTGTTTAATGATTTCTATTAATCCCATGAGTCTCTTTCCTTATTGACATATTCCTGAGCATCAATATCTTTCCATATATCTTTACCTATGCCTTTAATATCATAAAAATTTAATGTTTGATTCCTGGCAATATATATAGAAATTTCATTCATTAATCTGGAAAATAAAATTACTTTTTCATTTACCGGCAGGTTAAGAATTTCTTTATAAATCATGTCTGTTTTAAGATTACTCATAACAATTCACCTCTTTCACTTTATTATAGCAGGGAAAAAGAAAATAATAAATAAGGAGCGAATATTTTATTCGCCCCTTTTAGAAAATCTTTTCTCAGAATACTCAGCCTGTCCCCCGCGTCACGTGTTACGCTTCACGAATGTATTACGCAAAAGCCGTGTTACCGGAACTGCCCAGGAGAGCAATCTGAACTCTGTCAAGCATGGTCTTGAATTCTCCGTGTGTTTCGAACCAGTCGCTGAAAGATGTTTTAAATCCGCCTTTTGTTTCATCTTTCAGATATTCCTGATAGGAAAGAAGGAGAAAATAACGTTTCATATAATTCATGGCCTTCTGCTTTTCAGAAGGAGAACCGTATCTTACCTTTGCCAGTTCTTTTATAGTGGACTCCTTCAGATTCTGCACATGGCTCGTACGTTCGATGGCATCATCCGTTTTTGCCTTGTTATCGGAAGGACCGGAGGTTTTCCCCGGCTCTCTGTCCTGAAGTATGGCAGAGAGTTCGTCAATAGCCCTGTCCGCTTCTTTCGAATCTTTATTTTTACCTGAAGTAAATTCTTCCAGTGTTTTTACAAGAGAAAGAATTCTTCTCAACTCACCTGCTTTTGCCTTCGGATCTACATTATCACCCTGTTCTATGATTTCTTTTCTCACAGTCTTATTTCTTGTAATAGATTTATTAAACCTGTCTTCTTTCGCATGGTTCATAAGGTCTGCTATGACCATGCCGGTAGTGGTCCGTCCTCTTCCGGCATGACAGTTAAATATGACGGGAGTATCGGGGCTGTCATCCTTCAGGGCTTTTGTGAGATCGTCAAAGTCTTTCTTTTCAGGAGCTTTTTCGTCTGTTACAGGGAGACGTCTGAAATCAACCTTATATCCTTCTTTTTTGAAGTCATTGAAAACCTCTTCCATTGTTTTAACAGAATTTTCACTGATAGTTACTTCCTTTGGTACAAGATTTCCTTTTTCATCTTCATCATGAATAATCAGTTTACCGCCATTACGTTTTGC
>JBEHWP010000237.1:0-8516 GCA_040217665.1 Vulcanimicrobiota bacterium | reverse complement strand
TTTACGTATTTTTGTTTATCCTGTCCTTTAATATGATGTCTGCGGCAGAATTGACTGCTTCAATAAATTATTATGATATTACCGTAAGAGTATCACCACAGTATGATTCTTTGCAGATAGAAGCTTTGATGGATATTACCTCACAGGAAAAGGACATTGAAATCAGTGTCGGTAAATATTTCAGAGGAGCAGAAGTTAGAGATGTAAGAGTTTATTCAGGCAGTGAAGAATTAAAATATAAGTTTAACGATAATATAATAAATCTTCCTCTGAAAGATAGAAAAACAGACAAACTTCTTGTTACTTACAGAATCTGTCCGGTAAAGGACAAAGATGATCTCTATTCTGCTTTCGCCTTCAATATATCTGAAAGTGACTGTCGTATAAATGCTTCTATAACGAGAACAGATAACTGGTTTCCGAAAATAAAAAATTCTTCTTCCCAAAGACTTCCCCCCTTTATTCTTTCTATTGATGTACCGTCCCATTTTGAGGTTATGGCTTCAGGGAGGCTTGATTATATTTCTGAACATCAGGGGAGAAAGATTTACAGATGGAAAAATTATGAGAATATAACAGACAGGAGTCTTTATTTTTTTGCTTTACCATGTAAAAAAATAGAAAAAATTTACCCCGGTAATTTCAGTGTAAAACTTTATGTACCGGATAATTCCATAGAGAAAAATATAGATTATGTGGCAGATGTAATATATAAATCCTATAAATATTTTGAAGAACATTTCGGTGAGACTGGTCTTAAGGAATACAAGGTAATGGCAATACCGGCAGGAGTGACTGGCGGTTATTCTGGACTCTTTAATTCTATGACTGTCGGGGAAGAATATTTTACAAAAGAGATAAATAACAATGATATACTGTTTCCTTCAAGAAATATAGTCCATGAAGTGTCACATACATGGTGGGGAAACGTAGTTGCTGCTGATGCTTCTACAGATTACTGGCTTTTTGAAGGCTTTGCCAAATTTTCGGAGATTATAGCTTTAAAATCTGTCTTTGATAAAGATGTGGATGGGGAAAGTTTCAGACGTCTCAAGATGGTTTATATGACCTATTATGGTTTTGACAGACCTTTAATGTCCGACATAGACGAAAGAGATCTTCAGGTGGCAGTGGCTTATTTTAAAGGTGCAATGATACTTAAAACACTGGAGTTTATCATGGGAGAAGAAGCATTTTTTAAGGGCATGAAAGAATATGTAAAGACCTTCAGAGGTAAAGTTGCCACTACAGATGATTTTAAATCTGTTATGCAGAAATTCAGTCCTGTAGATTTAAGGAATTTTTTTAAAGATTATGTTTATGAAAAAGGCTTTGGAGAATATTCCGTTACTGTACTGGATAGCAAAAAGAAGGGGAACTATTACATAACAGGCATAAAGATTGATAATAAGGGTGATAAAGATATATACACATTCATAGAAGTAAAAACGTATCTTGAAAATTATACAAAAAAAGTTTTTATAGCAAAAGGTTCGTCTCTGTTTTTAGATGTAAGAAATACAGAGCCTTCCACTGTTAAAAATATTATCGTAGATCCCGATTGTATTTATACTGTATGTGAAGCAAATATGAAAGGTGCCGGAGGATATGCCTGTTTCACTCCCGGCGGCGAATGTAAATTTACCGGCATAATAAAAGAAGGATTTTTAGCTAAATGTGGCATGAAAGCTTCAATGATTTTAATGGAAATAGATGATGTGAAAGTATCTAAAATGGATATTGTCAGTCTCAACAGATTGTTTGTAAGGCCTGCCGGGAGCAGGATGAAATTAACGTTAAAAGATGGGCAGGATATAAAATATATAGAGATTCTTTATTGATGACTTACAATGAAATCATAGCAAAAGATTTTGACAGGATTGCCCTGGCCGGCGATAAAAAATGGGATCATAACAGGTTTTATCATAAATATTTATTGAAGCATTTACCTGCACATATGGAGAGAGTTCTTGATATAGGATGCGGTACAGGAGAGTTTTCCAGGCTTTTGAGCAAATATGCCGGAGAAGTAATAGCTCTGGATATTTCAGATGAAATGGTGGCTAAAGCCAGGTCTATGGCATCTCAATTGACAAACATTACATATGTTAAGTCTGATTTTATGGGTTATGACATAGAACCTGAGAGTTATGACGCTATAGTGACCATTGCCACAGCCCATCATCTTCCTCTTGAGGAATTTTTTAGAAAAGCGGCTATGGCTCTTAAGCCGGGAGGTTCCCTGATTGTTTTAGATCTCTTTCTTTCCAGTGACATATGGGATTATTTTTTTGATTTTTTTTCTGTGCCTCTTAACATCCTTACAGGTCTTATCAAAACAGGACATTTTAAGGAAAGTGAAGAGGAGAGAGCCGCCTGGCAGGAAC
Source organism: Vulcanimicrobiota bacterium (assembly GCA_040217665.1). Classification (GTDB taxonomy): domain Bacteria; phylum Vulcanimicrobiota; class SpSt-956; order SpSt-956; family JAKJGF01; genus CALARM01. The sequence continues at coordinate 6,129 of JBEHWP010000237.1, read as the reverse complement.
ATCAAAAAAATGATACCTATATGACTCTTAAAGAAATTCGACGGATAGCAGATATGACAATCGCAGGAGCAGAAATAAAACGTCTTCTCTTCTGGAGATATTCTCTTGTATGGAAGAAATAAACTTGATTTTCTCCCGATGGTTTGATACATTAGTAATAGAACATATATATTCAGGGGAGGTGAATTTTTATGCCCGATGTGGAAGATAGAGTGAGTGATATAGAAAAAATTTTGATGAAACTGGCTTATATGCAGATGAATACCCAGATGAACCTGGATAAATTAAGCCAGGAAATGAGTAAATTTAAAGAAGAAATAAGAAAAGACACAAAGGAATTAAAAAAAGATACGAGGGAATTAAAAAATGAACTGAAAGAATTTAAAGATGAAATGAAACAGGACAGGAAGGAATTGAACCGAAAATGGGGAGACCTTGCCTGTAAATGGGGAACTATCATGGAAGATATGGTAGTGCCCAATATAAAAACTATATCGGAAGCATATTTTGATTGTAAAAAAGAAGAGTGTTCTATTTTTGCTATCAGATTTGAGAAAGTATCTTCTAAAGATAAGAAAAAAAAGAGAGAATTCGATATTATAGCAGTATATCCTGATAAAGTAGTTGTAAATGAATCAAAAGCATCTCCGATAAAGGATTATATAGATAAATTTATATCAGACCTGGCAGATTTTTATGATTACTTTCCTGAATATGAAAGTAAAGAGATAATTCCCGTATTTGCCTCACTTTATATACCTGAACATATACTCCTCCATTTATCCAGAAATAAAATTTACGCCATGGCTATGAAGGAAGATACCATGGATATCTTAAATCCTGATTGCCGGAAGTAGGAGTTTTTTGAATTTTTCCCGGTTCTATTGTAAATATTATTAATACATTTACTTTTATAAGGTTATTACAACAGGATTTACGCAAAAAATAAGGGGAACCCAGTCATTGCGAGTGAAGCGAAGCAATCCCACTGGTATACCGGAAGCTACAGGGATTGCTTCGTCGTTTTGCTCCTCGCAATAACAAAATGCGTAACTCCTGTTTTATCTATATTATTTCTGATTTGAAGAAGATAATTTTATTAATTGACTGATGTAAATAAATGATGTAATATTTATATGTAAAATAAATCATAAGGAGTAATTCATATGTCTCAGGAAAAAAATATAAGATTAACTATATCTATGCCGGAATCTGTGTACAACCTGCTTAAAGAGGTATCTGTCAGAAATAAAAGAAGCAAGTTGATAACAGAAGCAGTAAAATTATATGCTCAGGAATTGAAGAATAAAGCTTTGCGAGATAGATTGAAAGCGGGATATCAGGCAAGAGCTGAAAGAGACAGGAAAATTGCAGAAGAATGGTTTTCACTTGAACAGGATACATATAATAAATATGTTAATAATGAAGAGGAGAAACATAGTGAAGAAACTGGAAATTAAACGTGGAGATGTTGTATTAGTTGACCTGGAACCGGCAAAAGGATCGGAACAGCGTAAGGTCAGGCCATGTGTTGTAATACAGAATGATCTTGGCAATCAATACAGTCCCGTTACTATTATAGCCTGTATAACATCAGGAGAAAAAGCTATTTTTGATACAGAAGTAGCAATTAAGTCTCCCGAGGGAGGACTGAAGAATGATTCTATTATATTACTCAATCAGATAAGAACAATAGATAAATCCAGAATTATAGATTACTGGGGAACGTTATGTTCAGATACTATGGTAATTGTTGATGAAGCACTGAAAATAAGTCTTGGTCTGACAACTTTTTAATAGATGTTTTACCTCGCAAATTTCCAGTGTACAACTCCTAGTAATCCTGCACTTATAAGATATACAATCCATAATTTTACCTGAAAACCAATTAATAGATATGCCATGAGTGAAACGGCGAAAACTGTCATAACCTGGGGGAACTGGGTTTTTACATGATAGACTGTACTGATTTTAAAAGCAGAAGAAGCCATGACAGACGTATCGGAATAAGGTATGAGAAGTCCTCCCAGTATGGCTCCCGATATGACTGCACCTCCCATGATGGCAAGTAACTCACTCCCACCTTTATTTAAAGCCATGTCATATGCTATGGGCATGAGTATTGCCATAGAACTCCAGCTTATACCTGTGGCGATTGTTACCAGTGCGGCTATGACTGTTATTATGGCAGGAAGTGTTTCGTAGCTTACAAAAGGACTGAATATACCGGTAATATAAATTCCTGTGCCAAGATCGCCGGAAATCTGTGAAAGACCTTTTGATAAAATAATGAGAAGAGAAGCGGAAACCATATGTTTTACTCCTGTAAAGAAACTTTTTCTCATAGTCCCGCCCGGCATTATCCTGTCTTTTTTTAGAAGTATTATACAGATAAGAAGAGACATAAGAGTTGAAAAAATCAAAATATGTATTGTAGGAGCATCTCCCAGGAGATTTATAATATTTATTTCAGAATGTTTCAGTACATGAAATTTTTTATAACCACTGTATAAAAGGCCTCCTATGGCACATAATATGAGTGTTAATATTGGTATAAAGACATGAATGAATCCCGCCCCTTTGCCTATGATAATTTCTTCTTTTTTTTCCTGAATTTCTTTATCTTCAAATCTTTTCCCGAACCATTTCCCGCTTAAGGCTACAAGGAAAGCAAGAAAAATACCGCAGTAAGTGCATGTATGATAGGGAAGAGACGATAGAAGGAGATCTACTGCCGACTTCCTTATGCCTGCCGGCTCTGCGGAAGTAACCATGAGAGAACTTTCAAAAGCCGACCAGGTAGATAATATTGTTATAGATACGACTGTTGCGACTGTATCTACAATATATGCCATAAGGGCCGGAGAAATTTTCTTTTCTTCAGTAATACTCCTCATGGAAGTGCCGGCAATAAGAACACTTGCATAATCATCAAAAAATATCAATATACCCAGAATAAATGTTGTTACCCTTACTTTTACTGCAGAGTTTAAATATTTTACCAGTTTTTTTGCAAATTCTATATAGGCTCCGCTCTCAGAGATTATACCGAGCAGTCCTCCTACAAGCAGTAAAAATAATGCTATTTTTAATCTTTCCACGTCCGAACATGTAATATATCCGTAATGACATATATTTTTTATGATACTTATAAATCCGCTGTGTTCCAGGATTATTGCTCCCGATACAATACCGAGACACATAGCTAAAATTATCCTGTGGCTCACGAGTGCCACAAGGATTGTAATTACGGTGGGAACAAGGGATAATATGCCGGGATCTTTCATCTGCCATCCTCTGACAGATCTTTTATGCTGTAACCTCTCCTGATAAGGTCTTTTTCTTCTTCTTCTGTCATTACTTTAATCATGCCGTCATTGAGTCCGTGGATTTCCACATTATGTTCTCTATAAGTCTGAAGAGTCTGAACTATTTCTTCTGTAATAAATTGTCCGGGAACAAGTAAAGGTATGCCGGGAGGATAGGGGACAATCATGGATGTGCAGATTTTCCCTGCGGCGGAGTTTAAATAAATATGTTCGCCATCACAGTAATAGGCATATCTCGGTTTGATTTTTATAGGTGAAAGAGCAAGCTTGAAATCTCTCATGGCACCGTTTTTATGTTCAACTATATTGCCGCTCAGGAGTTCCAGATTTTCCAGAGCAAGAAAGAGTCTGTTTATCTTGGACTGAGTGGAACCTATTGTTATCAGTATGGTAATTGTATTAAATGTGGATTTTTCTATTTGAATATCATGTTTACTTGAAAGGAGATGTTCAACTTCTTTACTTGAGAAACCTGATTTTGATATGTCTATTGTTACTTTTGTTCTATCCAGTTTTATGTTATCATCTATTATCTCTTCGGAAATCATGTCTTCCAGTTCGAGAACTCTGAATTTTTGAAGTGAATTGATGGATTTTTTTAAAGAATCAGACATTTTTAATGCTCTGGACAGTAAGCTGTATCCTTCCATAACCATCTGTTTTCTTGCCACATCCAGGGAAGCTATCATGGGATACTGGGGAGACGTAGATGAATGGAGACAGAAATTTTCCATAAAAAAATCTCTGATCCGTTCAAAATCGGGATCATTGACATGAATCATTGAAGCCTGACTGAAGGCGCTCATTGTTTTATGGGTTGATTGTGTCGCATAATCTGCGCCGGCACTCATGGCACATGGATAGAATTCAGGGTGAAACCTTGCGTAGCCAAACCATGCTTCATCTATGATAACCTTTATATTTCTCTTATGTGCTTCTTTGACTATATCTTCTATGTCATAGATAAGGCCGTCATAGGTGCAGTTCGTAAGTATAAGGGCTTTTAATTTTTTTCCTGCTTTTATGGCTTTATCCATTGTTTCATAGATTCGTTTTTTTGGTACGGGCCCGAAGATTCCGTAATTGTTATTTATAGAAGGAAGGAGATATACCGGTTCAGCTCCGCTTATAATAACCCCGTAATGAACTGATTTATGGCAGTTTCGATCCAGAAGTATGGCATCACCCGGTTTCAGAAGAGTCTGTAGCAGGATTTTATTGGCTGTAGATGTACCGTTAGTGCAGAAAAAGGTATATCTTGCACAGAAAGCTCTTGCCGCAAGTTCCTGTGCATCTCTTATTACACCTGTCGGAGACAGGAGAGAATCTAACATGGGAACAGATACCGATACGTCTGATTTAAAGAGATTGGGCCCGAAGAATTCGTAATAACCTTTTACCCATGGTGAATTTTTTACAGAATACCCCGATGCATGTCCTGGCGTATGCCATGAATCTACTGTTCTGTTTGCATATCTCACGAGTTTTTCAAAAAATGGCGCCTTTGTTTTTTTACTGATTACTTCACTTGTAATCTTATGGATAATATCATCATAATCTCTGTCGCCTTTATAAAAATAACCGTTTATCATACCTCCGCTGGATCTGGCATTTTTTTCCGATGTAAAGAGATAGATGAACAGTTCATAACGAATCTTCAGAAATTCCTGAAACATAGGGAAGCCCTGAATTTTTGCTGATGTTTTGCAGCTATTTAAAGGTAACTCCCATTCCGTAAGGACTACGTGTATGAATCCGTCTTCTTTTAACAGATTACATGCGTCTGTGAAATTTGTGGCTCCTACTACTGTAAGGCCTCCCTGCTCTAATTCCCTTGTTTCTTTTTCAAGACCTGTTCTTCCGGGATTCAGCAATAATACTTTATAGTTCATAATGTTTCGCTCCTGTCTGATAAGTAGTGAACAGTGAAAAGTAAGTAAAATCATATTTTTTTACTTTTCACTGTTCACTCTGATTACCGCACCAGATAAGTTCGTAACCATTTTATCAGCTTCTGCCTGACAGGCTTTTACAAAGAAAAATCATTTGCCTTATATAATTTGTTTTCCAGACAATAAATTAACCTTTATTTAATTTTTAATTCTATATAAAAAACTAATTTTTCTTCTCCAGAGCCTGCCATGCAGAAGCTTTTTATGGATACTTTTTTATCTGTTACCGTACTGAGTATTCTCTAATAGATTTCTTTTTCCATTTTAGACACAATCTTTTTTACAAAATCATTTCAATATTCATTGAAATTACAATTGTCTTCTGATAATATTATTAGGACTGTTTATTGTCAGTGAGCATGACTACAAAGGTGATTGATTATGAAAAAAGAAGATATAAATATCCTTACAAATCAGGCATATTACTTTCTGTCTCTCAATCGTTTGAATGAAGCAGAAGAGATATGTATGAAGATCCTTGAGATTGATGATAAAAATCTTACTGCTCTCGATCATCTCGGTTTCATAAAATATTTTAAGAACGAATTTCAGGAAGGATTAAAGTTTTGCAATAAATCCATAGAAATATCGCCTGAACATGCCTATGGCCACAAGGGAAAAGGTCTTCATCTGGTCAAACTTGGCAGACTGGAAGAGGGGATAAATTTCCTTAAAAAAGCTATAAAATTGGATCCTGATTTTATAGATCCCTATTATGATCTGTCATTAACCCTTTATGAACATAACAGGCCGGAAGAAGCCAGGAAATATCTGATTAAAGGAGCGAAAAGATGTAAAGATAAAAATATGAGAACATTACTCGGGAAACTCTTTGATTTAGTAGAAGA
>JBEHWP010000236.1:0-8519 GCA_040217665.1 Vulcanimicrobiota bacterium | reverse complement strand
CCGTCACGAAAACTTAAATTCTAACAGGTTACATTATAATTACTGTAAATAAAATGTGAAAGGAACGTTTTATGTCTTCAAAATTATGTCCTAAAATCATCCTTGAAGGAACAAGATTGACCTTTAAGACAGAGATAGCGTTTGCGTTGAATGAACATCCCCGTATTGTAGGGCCCCGTAAATATCGATATCATTCCCCTTTGATTTCTGCAGAATGGTGTGCTTTTACCAATTTCCCATGGGGAAGAGGATTGATAAATTTTGAACCTCATGAGGAAGAAAGGGCAATGGAAACTTACAGAACGTGGATGAAGCTTTTTGAACTTCTCCCTTATTATTCGTGGATTATTGATCGTTTTCATCTTTCTACCAGAATGTATCAACTGCAGAATCGTAATAAAGATTATGATTTCCTGTGGCTTGAGGAAAGACTTAAAAAGACAGGTTTTTATCTCGTCTTCTGTAAAAGAAGTAAAGAGTCTTTTGAAGACGCCAGAAAAGAGAGGTTAAAAGTATCGGGTAACCCGTCTCAATACGATAATCTTCAACCTTTTATAGAGGATCAGATTCTTATGGAAAAACTTGTAGAAAAGTCTATTTTGCCTCTGTTGAAACTTGATATTTCAGATAATAATGTGGCGGGGGCAGCAGATAAAATTGCCGACTGGCTGGAAAAAACGGGAGGCCTGTGGGCCAGATAGGATATTTTTGAACTGCCTGTGAGCATGTTCTCCCATAGAAATTATTTATGAGAAAATAAAGGAGTTGTGTTGAATGTATAAATTGATAATTTTGTTCGTTTTTTGTTTCCTCGTTTTCTATAAATCTTTACCTGCCTCTGCAGGAGAAGTGAAAATAGGTCTTATTTATTCTAAAGAACAGGGTGTAAAATTACAGGAAGGTGAAGATAAACTACCTAACTATAGAAAAGCCGTTGAAATGTCGGGAGGTAAGATTGTAGTCCTTTCCGAAGCTTATGATAAGGAATTTTTAACTATCCAGTTAAAACAGATTGATGGCCTTTTAATACCAGGCGGAGGTGATATGGATCCGAAATTTTTTAATGAAGAAAATAAAGGTTCCAGAGAACCTGATGCGGAGTTCGACACCTTTGAATTTGATATTATTAAATACTGTGTGGAAAGAAAAATGCCGATTTTTGCAATATGCCGGGGACATCAGTTGATCAATGTTTATTTCGGAGGTAATCTCTATCAGGATCTTGCTTCTCAATATGAAAGAAAAGATCTCCTTGTCCATCAAATCCTGGATAATAATGGAAAAATAAAACCATGTTTTCATTACATAAATATTCATAAAGACAGTCTCCTCTATAATATACTTGGTGAAGAAAAAATAAGAGCCAATTCTTCCCACCATCAGTCTGTTAAAAATACTGCACCTGGTTTTAAAATAACATCCCTTTCTGAAGATGGTGTTGTAGAAGCCATGGAAGGAACAGGAGAAGAATACATTATGTCAGTCCAGTTCCATCCTGAAAAACTGGTCATAGAAGATCCCAGATTTTACACTCTCTTTAAGCGATTAATAAAAGAAGCTACCATATGGAAGGAAAAAAATATAAAAAAATAGAATAAATAAAGTGAAAAGGGGGGATTAATTATGAATAATGGTTATGGATTCTCTGGAAAACCTGAAGAATATGAAGAAAGTAAGACCCTTGTTGAAGATATATCGGAAGCTAAAAGCATTTCAAGTGCAGAAAGTAAGACCCTTGTTGAAGATATATCGGAAGACAAACCCCTTTCGGATAAAGGAAACGAAAAAAGTGAAGACAAAACTCTTTTAGATAGCCGGGATTTACCGGACCATGGCAGTTCCGGAACCTGGTCTGTCAGGGAGGTTATAGACAGTCTTTATCGTGTGGAAAATATAGTAACAGGTGGTATGGGGGTAATATATTTTGTAGACCATCTTAAATGGGGTATAAAACTGGTTGTAAAATCTCCCCGTGAAGAATTTCTTACCGGAGAAAATAAAGCCCGTTTTATAAGGGAAGCTGAAACATGGGTTGACCTGGGAAAACATCCCAATATAGCCACTGCTTTTTATGTGAGAGAAATGCAGGGCATCCCAAGAATATTCATAGAATATGCCGACGGTGGCAGTCTTTCTGACTGGCTAAAAGAGGAGAATCTCAGAGAATTACCTGATGTGCTGGATTTTGCCATTCAATTCTGTTCCGGTATTTCTTATGCCCATTCCAGAGGCCTTGTTCATCGTGATATTAAAGCAGATAATGTACTGTTAATGAAAGACGGTACAGTAAAAATTACTGATTTCGGACTTGTGAAAACAAAAAAACATGATACAGAACCTGTTACTCCTGTTTCCTTAGAAAAACCATCTTCCATAAGCCAGCAGGAATGGCAGACCCTTACGTCTGCTACTGCTGTGGGAACACCGCCCTATATGCCTCCCGAACAGTGGACAGGGGCAGATAAAACCGATAGAAGATCCGATGTATATTCCTTTGGTGTAATGTTATATGAAATGATCTGCGGAAGAAGGCCTTTTGTTAAAGAACCTGATAATCCCTATCCTACTGTTATTGCCTATCAGATGATGCACAGATTTACTCCTCCTCCTGATCCCGACAAATTTCGTGACGGAATCCCGAAAACATTGAAAAATTTATTGATGAAATGTCTGGAAAAAGATTCTAAATGCAGATACTCATCTTTTGACGAAATTCAGGATGTCCTTACACTGGTTTACAGAGAAGTAAGCGGAAAAGATTATGAGAGAACACTTCCCGGAGAAGCAGAACTTAAAGCAGAAGATCTCAATAACAGAGCTCTTTCATATCTTGATCTCGGAAGGAAATCAGATGCAAGAAAATTTCTTGAAGAAGCCATTAAGATAGATCCTCATTCCCTCTGTGCGAATATTAATCTCATACTTTTACTTACAGACGAAGGATGGGACAGTTATGAAAATATTTTAGTTCGCTTCAAGTCAGTAAGGGAAGGTAACATAGATAATCCTTTACCTTATTATTATGAAGCCATATTTGAACTGCTCCATGGTAATCCCCACAATAGTCTCTCTTTAATCAATAAATCTCTGGAACTGGATAAATCGAACGGAATGCTTTTAAACCTTAAAGGAATAATCCTGACGAATTTGAAGAAATATGACGAAGCTTTAAAGGTTTTTCAGGAAGCAATTAATATAGATAAGGAAAATGCAGAATATCGCAGAAATTATGCTGCTTCCCTTTATTATAACGGAAGAGGACAGCAAGCATGTGATGAGTTCAGTAAACTTCTGGATTTATTTCCAGGTGATAGTGATCTAAAGATAGATCTCTCTGTTGCAATGACAGGGATAAAAAAAATTGATGGTGCCATGGCATTACTTGAAGAAGTGCTTGAAGTTAATCCTCATTCTCTCAGAGCAAATCTCTATATGGGGGAAATGCTTACAGGTAAAGGAACTTTCGTTCCTTCTTTTCATTCTTTTTCCCCGTCTCACGACAGTGGAATTGCTTTAAAGTATTTGCAGAAAGCCTGTTCCATTGCACCTTATGTACCGAGAGTTGTTGAAAGTCTCAGTGAGTGTTCCCGTGACAGAATTCCTCCGTCCTGTGTAATGCTTCAGAAGAAAACAGAGAGAGACCTTATATATCCTGAAGTAGGGGAGATAAAGAAGCTCGAAGGTGCAGGAGGGAAGATAACAGGCGTAAGCTTTTCAGGAGAACACCTTGCTATATCCTGTAATACGGACAGTTTGCTTGAGTTCTGGGATCTGAGGGACAGAAAATCTATAAAGAAGGTGTCTGAAGAATCTTCTTATATGAAATTTGAGGCCCTTGATGTGGCAGTATCTTCCAGGTATATAGCTTCTGCTCACAGTGATGATACAGTAAGATTATGGCATAAAGAATCAGGAGAATTTATAAGAGCTTTCTATGGACATTCAAATATAGTAAGAAGCATACATTTTTCACCTGACGGAACATTACTTGCTTCTTCCGGCGCAGATGAAGTGGTGAATATATGGGATGTAGAGAATGGCTCATCTTTAATTACTGCAGGTAAAAATACAGGCATAATCTACTGTGTCAGGTTTTCTCCTGACGGCTCTTATGTGGCTACAGGGTCTCAGAAAAATGCTCTTCAATTATGGGATATAAAGTCAGGTGATTGTTACAAACAATTTTATGGCCACAACGGATCTGTATTAAGTATAGCCTTCAGTCCTGACGGAAAGTATATCCTTTCAGGAAGTGAAGATAAGACATTGAAATTATGGGATATAGATAAAGAACTCTGTATAAAAACTTTTTCAGGCCATGACAGTTCTGTAGAGAGTGTTGATTTTTCGCCATGTGCCTTTCATGCAGCATCAGGGGCCAGTAACGGAGCCGTAAAAATCTGGGATATTTTTACAGGTGAACCGGTAAGAACTATTTTGGAGCATACTGCTTCTGTTACATCTGTAAAATTTTCTCCATCAGGCAGAAATCTCATTACTGCAAGCAGAGATAAAACACTGCAATATATATCTCTGCCTTTCAGAAGTGATAAAATTTACAATGCCATTTACAGGAGAGAATATTTAATAGTAAAACCCAGAACTGTAGAGGAAAGCCTCCATGATGTAGAAACTTTTGAAGCGCTACTGTCAGATGGAGAAAAAAAAGTCAGAGCAGGTGAATGGAAAGAAGGTCATGATATCTTCAGAAAAGCTCTTAATATACAGGGCTTTGCTAAAGATGGACGGGCTCTTTCCGGGCTTCATAAAGCAGGAGAAGGAGGAAGCAGAGAAGGTATAAGAAGTGTATGGCTTTTTAAGATTTTTTCAGATTCACCGGGAATAGTAAATAATGTTTCTGTATCTGACAATAACCTTATCGTATACGGAGGAATAGATAAAACTGTAAGAGTGAAGAAACTTCAGACAGGGGAGACTTTAAAAAGTTTTTCAGATATGGGAGAAATTGTCGCAATTTCCAGAGAAGGAAAATTTATTCTCTCTGCAGGTAAAGATAAAAAAATTAAATTCCATGACCTCTCATCAGATAAATCTTTAAGAATTCTTTCTGAAAATCTGGATTGCAAGAGCCTGAATATATTTCCCGGATCTTTTTACGCAGTAACAGGTGGAGGTATGACTGACAGTACTGTGAAAATATGGAATATAGAAAGCGGAGAATGTCTGAGGACTCTTAAAGGCCATTCATCATCAGTGGAAACTGTAGTTTTATCAAAAGACGGCCGTAATCTACTGTCGGGAAGTGATGATAAGACATTAAAACTATGGGATGTGGAAAGCGGTAAATGTACAGGAAATTTCCAGGGACATACCCTTCCTGTAACATGTGCAGACATATGTCCTGCAGGTAAGATTGTATCTTCTTCTCAGGATAGAACAGTAAGGTTATGGGATATAAGAAGTGAAAAGTGTCTTAATATACTCAGGGAACATAAGGGTGAAGTTACGTCTGTAGCTTTTTCTTGTGACGGAAGGTTCATAGTATCAGGAAGTACAGATAATACTGCAAAAATCTGGAATACAGATACGGGAGAATGTCTTCGAACACTTGAGGGATACAGTTCTGCTGTTACAGATGTAAAATTCTCATCAGACTGCAGATATATTATTACATCTTCTGCAGACGGAAGGATACATGTCTGGGAAATTGACTGGAACTGGATTTTTTTAAAAGAAATAATTCCTCAGGAAAAGACAGTCCTTATGCCTCTGGAACTGGTAATAGAGGCTAAAGATGAACTGGTAGCAGATTCAACAAGATATGTGGAAGATACAAAAAAAGAAAAAAGTATAATTAGTATTATAGGAATATGTGCTCTCGTAGCAATAGTAATATTTCTGACTTTTATACCTTCCTGTATAAGAAATTCTAAAAAGGATAAAGCCAGATTTCTTATGAAAAAACTTTATGAACAGAAATTTGACCCCGATGTGGGTCGATGGAATATGAATGCAAAATTGCTACTGGATCTGGGTAGACCTGCAATAGATGTTGTTATAGACGAAGGGCTGAGTAATAAAAAAGGTATGTGGCAATTGAATGCATTGAAACTTATGGATATGTTTAAAGATGCAGAATATGTAAAGAAAAAGGCAAAAGCCCCTCTGGTAAAACTTCTGTCTGACAGTGATCCTGCTGTAAGAGGTGAAGCTTCGAGATTTATAGGAAAATATGGTTTTGTTGAAGCTCTGCCTTCTCTTAAAGAAGCTCTGGATTTTGAGAATAAAGGAAGATGGTCTGAAGTGGAGATGGAACTGATTGAAAGTAAAAAAATACAGGCCTACTCAGGAGGAAGAACAGCAGGACAGCCAAATAAGATATTTTATTATGAGTGTATTTACTGCCATGGTGAAATGCAATTTAAACCGGATGAGATCTGTGCCGAAGCCAGGCTGAAGCCATGGGATTATACAAGGAAGACAATAAAAAAAGCAGTTGACATGCTTCAGTAATTACCTCTGAATCGCAGACGCGTGACGCGTCACGCGTCACACGTCATTATCCTAGGTAAACCTGTGTTTTGATGCAGTAGAACTGCTTGCAGCATCAGGAATATTAATGGAACGGCGGATTGATGATTGAGGTGTGGCAGTAATAGTTGTTCCTGATGAAGTTTCAATAGAAACTCCTTTTGCCTGTACCTTACATTCACTTACTGATTGAAATATACACTCATAAAAAGCTGCCACCTGTTTTTTTGAAAGATATTCTTCTGATAATTTACCTGTATTAAGCCAGGCTACTGTAATATCTCTGGCAATTTCTTTATCGATTGAAGACATTAAATTCCCTCCTTATTAAAGTCATAACGCGTAACGTGTGACAGGTGTGGTTTGAACGAACTTTTCTGTCACTCATAACAGTTTATTTTTTCTCCACATTTTCAAGTCTTCCTTCAATCTCAGCTGAAACAGGACTGTGTTCCTGAAAATATTTTATAATAGAATCTCTTATAGGCATTATATTTTGAAGGTTTTCACCTTTTTTAAAGCTTTCATAACCATCTCCTCCTATGGCCAGAAAATCTGCCGTAGTAACCCTGTAGATTTTTTCATCATCCAGGGGTTCATTATTTACAAATATTTCTACTATTTTTTCTCGTCCAGGTTTTGAAAAATCATATTTAATCTTTAAACCTGAAACCTGCAGTATTGCATGGGAACCGTTAAAGGTCGTTTCAATTATTTCTTTTATGTATTTCCCTTTAAGGTCCATGCTGATAAGCATATTTTCAAAAGGATAAACTCCATAAATTTTTTCTACTGTCACAGGTCCTGCAGGAATATCTTCTCTAATGCCTCCTGTATTAATCAGAGCTATGTCTGCTTCCCCCGTAATTCTCATAATATCTGCTATAAGATTGCCGAGATTACATTCTGTTGTATTGGATTTTGTAAGCTCTACAGATGCTTCTCCTATTACTTTTTCTCCGAAACTTTTATATTTTTCTTTGTATTTCTCAAGTAATGCTTTGACTTCCATGTCCGGTTCTATCTGACTGTTCAGAATTTTTATAAGTTCACCTCTGTAACTGACTATTTTTTTCTTTTCTTTATCTACTTCCAATTCGGTTTTACCGATATAGGTAAGGTAACAACCTGCCTGAATTATAATAGTATTGTTTTTCATTACAGGTTCCTTGAGAGCCGTATGGCTATGTGCGCCTACTATGACATCTATATCGGATATTTTTCCGGAAAGGTCCACATCTTCTTTATAACCGAGATGAGAAATTACTATTATTAAATCTGCTTTATGTATTTCTTTTAAAACAGGTATATAACATTTCAGGGTTTCTTCTGCCGACAGGAAATTATATTTTTCCATTGAACATTCAGGACTTAATACTGTCGTATCGGTACAGGCAATTCCTATAATACCGATCCTTATACCATTTATATCTTTTAACATATATGGTTTTGTTCCGGGAATAAAATTACCGCTTTTTCTTTCTACTACATTGGCAGCAAGTACCGGAAATGTAGCTGCATTTATCATACCTGAAAGTTTTTCTGCTCCCCAGTCAAAATCATGATTCCCCAGAGCCAGACAATCGTAACCTGTTGTATTCATCAATTCTATTACAGGTATTCCATAGGCGAGGTTTGAATAAAGACTCCCCTGGGCAATATCTCCTCCGTCTAAAAGTAATGCCTCAGGATGTTTATCCCTTTCATTTTTAATTAAAGTACTGAGATATTCAAAGCCGCCTATTGTTTCAGGTACAGGTGCTATTTTTACATCCTCATAGGGATATATATGGCCATGTATGTCATTTGTATGTAACAGGACGATTTTTACCGTTTCTTCTCCGAAAACGAAATTGATACTTACTGACATAAATAAAATTAAAACAAGAAGAGAAATTTTGTATTTTGCCATTAATAAAGACACTCCTTTTTATCAAGCATGACGCGAAAATAATATAAATTTTAATTATATATTATTTCCCCTTTTATATATAAATCCTTTTAAGAGTAAAAAAACTTTTCTTTTA
>JBEHWP010000235.1:0-8527 GCA_040217665.1 Vulcanimicrobiota bacterium | reverse complement strand
ATTATTTTCGGCTCGAATGATTCCTATGTCCATGTAGTGGACGGAGAAACAGGTAAACCTGTCTGGGATTATAAGACAGGCGACAAAATAATATCTTCTCCTTCTGTGGCAGATATAAACGGAGACGGAAGACTGGAAGTTATTGTTACATCACAGGATCATTTTGCTTATGCCCTGAGGGGAAATAAAGGTGAACTGTTATGGAAATTTGACGGTAAAGACTGGATCAATTCTTCCCCTGTAACGGGCGATATTCTGGGTAAGGGAGATTTAGCCGTTGCTTTCGGCAATCAGAAGGGCACTGTGTATCTTGTAGACGGTAAAACAGGTAAAGAAATATGGTCTTTTACTACAGGAGGAGATGTGAGTAATTCTCCTTCTATGGCAGATGTTGATGGTGATGGCATGTTAGAGGTACTATTCGGATCTGCCGATAAGAAAATTTATTGTCTGAAAGGTAATACGGGAAAAGAAATGTGGAGTTTTGCCGGAGGAGATGTTTTTGTTTCCTCTGTTGTTACGGGTGATATAAACGGTGACGGTTCTTATGAAGTAATTGCCTGTTCCTACGATAAGAATATTTATGCTTTAAACGGTAAATCGGGGCAGATGTTATGGAAATATACGGCAGGTGATTCGATAGACTGCACTCCTTCACTGGGAGATGTAAATTCTGACGGAAAAATTGATATAGCAGTCGGCTCATATGATAACTGCCTTTATGTTATTGACGGAAATAAGGGAGAATTAATATGGAAACAGGTTACAGGCAACTGGATAAGCTCATCTCCTGTCATAGCGGATATAGAAGGTTCTACAATTGTTGCCGTTACTTCATGGGATGAATATTTTTACATATATAACGGTAAAGACGGAACTCTGAAGGATAAATATAAACTTTCGGGACGTCTCCTTTCATCTCCTGCACTTTTAAATATGGGAGGAAATCTGTCTGCAGTGATTGCCTCAGAACAGGGAAAGGTTTCCTTGCTGAAACTTTCTTCCGCATCTAAAGACATTATTTGGGGAAAATTCCACGGTGACAGCTGGAATACCGGATGTTATAAAAATGCCCTTTCTTACGGTAAAGCACTTTGGGCCGGTAATTCTTCTCAGTGGGGGCCTGAAGGTTATACGATAGCGAAAATAAAAAAAGTTATATTTAACTGTACCTGTGAAATAAATGATAAACAGATGGGTAACGGTAACGGAACACTGCAACCCGGCGAAACTGCTGTTTTAAATATACTTCTTTCAAATACCACACAGGAAGAGGGAACAGGTATAAAATTGAAAATTTCCTCGAAAAATCCTGATGTTAATGTTACCCCTCAGGTAATAGATATAGGTTACATAAGTGCTTCCGAAACAAAGCAGTTTGAAGTCGCAATGAAGGCAGGAGACCATATACCTACCGGTTCTGCCGATATTAACATAAACATAGAAGGGAAAAACTGTGAAAAATTTTCCGATAATTATCAGATTGCAGTAATAGGGGAGGCCTCTCCCGAACTGGCCTTGAAAGCCCGTATAGACGATGATTTGAGCGGTGCTTCTTCCGGTAACGGAGACGGTAAGATAGCTCACGATGAAATTGTGGAATTATGGGTAACAGTAAATAATAACGGGAAAGGAACGGCGAGGGATACATTGCTGAAACTTTCCACTGCCACTCAGGGTGTGAAATTATTACAGGATCAGTTCCTTCTCGGAAATATTCCTCCCGGACAGGAAGGAGCCGGAAAACTTGTATTCCAGGTGCCTGCCGGTGTTAAAGCCGGTAATGTAGATTTAAATATTTCTGTTTCAGATAAAAGCGGCTATTCTAAAGAATTGAGAGAAACTGTGGCAGTCGTTCCTTTACCTCCTGTTTCAGTCCCGACTCAGGTAGCTGCTTCTCCAACACCTGCACCGGAATTGCCTCCAGCCCTTTCATACACTTATAGAATAAGTGATGATAATACCGGTTCATCTTCCGGCAATGGAGACAACGTGATTAATGCCGGCGAAACGGTAGAACTTTTTGTGACGGTAAAAAATACCGGTAAAGGTATAGCAAAAGGTGTTACTGTGGCCATAAAACCTGAAGAACAGAAGATACATACGGGGCAGGGAAAATTCATTATAGGTAATATTCCTCCCGGAAGTGAAGGAGAGGGAAAACTGGTTTTTACTGTGCCGTCCGATATGGCTTCAGGTAATATTAAATTCAGTCTTGATCTCAATGAAGAGAAAGGTTATGGAAAATCAGGCCAGGAACTGTCCATGCAGATTGTATCACTGCCGTCTTTATCTTACAGCTATAAGATTTTAAAGGCAGGAGAAAACAGGCAGATAAATCCGGGATGTGTTGTAACTATGAAAATGACTGTGAAAAACATCGGCCACGGTACAGCTCAGGGAGCAAAGGTTGATATTTCCTGTGAACATTCTTCTGTAAAAATAGATACTCCTCTCCTTGAGTTAGGTAATATACCTCCCGGAGTGGAACTGGAAAAAGAAGTATCTTTCTCTGTAGATAAAACTGCAAAAGAGGAAGATCTTCAGTTTAAATTAAAATTAACAGACAGGCAGGGATATAAAAAAGACGGAGATATGAATCTTGCTGTAATATTACCTTATGTGGAAGAAGTTAAACCTGCGAAACTTTCATATACCTGTCAGTTTGACGATGATTCTCTGGGCTCTTCTTCAGGAAACTCTGATGGAATTATTAATCCTGGAGAAACAGTGGAATTATGGGTGACAGTAAAAAATACAGGCGAAGGGACTGCAAAACATGTAGTATTAAGTATTGCAAGTCAGAACAGTAATATAGTATTAAATCAGAGTAAAACTGACCTTGGAAGTATTCCTCCAGGAAGTGAAGCAAAAGGAAAGCTTCTCTTTTCTGCCAGAGATGCATCTCAGAAGGATGTGACATTCAAACTGGATATTCAGGAGAGCCAGGGCTTCGGTATTCAGGGACAGATAGCAGGAGAAATAAAGCAACTGGAAGCTCCTATTATAATTACTCTAAAAAAACCTTTAGATTTAACTTCCGGTAAGACTATAGAGGTTTCTGACAGTAAAATGACTGTAGAAGGAATTGTAAATGCAGGCAACGGTATAGGCAGCTTTGAAATTGCCAGTTATGTAGGGAAAATAGAAGACGGTAAAAATCCTGACTGGACGGAAAAAGGCCCCAGGGCAGTGGCGAAGAAAGAATATTTCTTTACACAGGATGTACGTCTTAAACCGGGTCTTAATTATATTTCTATCCGTGCCGTAGATGCTACTGGAAAAGAGGTTGTACAGGAAATTTCTGTTATGTATAAACCGAAAGAAGGACAGGTATGGGCTGTTGTTATAGGTATAGGGAAATATGAAAGTCCAAAGGTAACTCCTTTAAATTACAGTGCTTCCGATGCACAGGCAATATATGACTATCTGACAACAAAAGGAGGTTTCCCTGAGAGTAATGTACAGCTCCTTTTAAATGAAGAGGCCAATCTTAAAGCTGTCAAGACTGCTCTGGGAACATTCCTCAGGGAAAAAGCAATGAAGGATGATCTCGTATTTATTTACTATTCAGGCCATGGCGCTCCTGAAATAGACAATAACAGTAATGACGGAGACGGTCTTAGCAAGTATATAGTTACCTATGACGCAGATCCTGATAATCTTTATGCCACTGCTCTGCCTATGGATGAAATCAGTAATATTTTTACGAGACTTTCTGCACAGAAGGTTGTATTTTTTGTAGATTCCTGTTACAGCGGAGCATCTGGAGGCAAGACCTTTGCCGGTCAGGAAGGAGGAAAGGCAGGAAATATTTCCGATAATTTCTTGAAGAGACTTTCTTCCGGCACAGGCCGTATTGTTATTACGGCAAGCGATGCCAATGAAGTGGCTCTGGAGTCTAAAAAACTGGGTCATGGCATATTTACCTACTATCTCTTACAGGGGCTTTCAGGCAAGGCAGATAAAGATAAAAACGGTTTCGTAACTGCCGATGAGGTTTATAATTATTTGCATGAAGAGGTTGCAAAGGAATCTGATAACAGACAGCATCCTCTCAAAATGAGTAAAGGTCAGGTAGAAGGTGAAATCATTCTGGGGACAGGCGAATAGGAGGTTTATTTATGAAATTTAAATTTTTACTCGTATTATTGATTATCTTAATTCCATGTATGGCTTTATCAGAAGAGGCCAGATATACGGTAGTTCCTTTTAAAGGGGCAGACCAGAAACTTTCTTTTGAACTTGCCGAAATGCTTATGGCAGATCTTGCAAAATCAGGTCACGTTAAACTTGTAGACAGGCTTCATTTTGATAATATTCTGGATGAACTTGCCAGAAGGGAAATGGCTCTTGTAGATCCGAATGAAGCTATAGATTTCGGTGCCGCAGAAGGGGCCGATGAGATTATTTCGGGAAGTTATACTATAGATGGTAATAAAATAAGTCTGAGAGCCTGGGTTTCCAATGTTAAAACGAGTCAGATAAGATTCTCCGATAATGTGGAAGGCCCCAGAGGTGATATATTCTATTTTGCCCATCAACTTGCCAACAGGTTACATTATAAAATTACAGGGGGAAAATGGATACCTGAAGAAACAGCTTTCGCTGCACCTGTGCCGTCAGCTACTCCCGAAAATAAATTCACTCCCGTTCCTCTGATGCCGACTCCCGTATCCACACCGACTCCTGAATATGTAAACGTGAGACCTGACGAGACAGATCCTTCTTCCAGGTTATTCTCTGGTGACATGACTGCGAAAACCACAGGGTGGAATAATATACTTGATCTATCTGTAGACAGGGGAGAGTTCTCTACCTATCATCAGAAAGATAAAATGTTTATAAGTTTCAGAGCAAGTGAAAATTGTTATATTACTATTTATTGTATTCAGGCAGATGGAAGTGTTCTTCTTGTATATCCTAACAGAATGCAGAAGGACAATTATTTAATGGCATCCCGCCTTTATAAGATTCCGCCTGAACATACGAACCAGCCATGGGAATATGAAATGTCAGGAACACCGGGGCTTGAATCCCTTGTGGCAATAGCCAGTGTTAAGTCTCTATCCTTTGATGTGAATAAGGAAGACCTTGACGGCATGGATTTTATACCTCAGGTAAATTCAAGTCCCAATGATTTTATTGTGAAAACTATAATACCAAAATTGAATATAGATCCTGATAATAAATATGTAGTAAAGGTTTTAAAGTATTATCTTGCAGAGTAGTGCTGATAACGGTAAATATGCCCCTGATTGATTACGCAATTTGCCGTAAAAAAAATTAAAAAAAAATTGATTTTATTTTAATTTTGTGGTAACATTAACATTTAAAATGAATTCAGGTTTTAGGAGGTGTAGAGGCGATTGTTCTATCAATTTATCAATAGTTTACTGTTGACACTTGCCCAGGTTTCGGCGCCGTCAGCAGAACCTGTAGTGCAGAGTGTTAAAGTTCCGGGGACAGCTACAAATATTAACCCTGTTATGATACTGTTACTTGTAGTATATTTTATTATTTCCGCATGCCTTGTATTTACAATTCTATCTCAGACTACAAAAAGTGAAGGCCTTTCAGGTACACTTGGAGGAAGGGCTGAGTCAGTATTTAAGGGAAAAGGAGTTAAATCTCTGGAAGATAAACTGAATCAGATAACTACTGGCCTTGCCATAGCTTTTCTCGTATTATCAACTATAATAAGTATAGTAGGATTTTAGTTGAAAAAACCGGCTATCAACAGATTTCTCTATTGATAGCCGATTTTTTTATAGTGACCGGATAAAGCAAATCTCACGTCACGCATCATGCATTAAAGGGTGGTTATTTTGCAGGAAACAATATTGATTGTAGATGATGATTCTTCTATAAGAATGTTACTTAAAGCCATACTTGACAGAGATAGCTATAGATTCTTCGAGGCCTCGAACGGTTACGATACACTTGAGATTTTAAAAAAAGAAAAAATCGATCTTGTTATCCTTGATTTAATGATGCCTGTTATGAGCGGTTTTGATACGCTTAAATCTATGAGAGAAGTTCCTTCTCTTACAATCATACCTGTTATAGTGTTGAGTGCCCTCAGCAGAATCAGCGATATAGAAGACTGTTTGAAATTAGGTGTGGCAGATTATTTTACAAAGCCCCTGAGGCATGATGATATAAGATTTCTCCTGCCATTGAAAATAAAAAACCTGGTCAAGCTTAAACTTACCCAGGAAAAACTTATTGAAGCAGAAAGAATTGCCAGATATCAGAAAGAACTGGAAAGAATAAACATTCTTCTTCAGGATAAGATAAAAGAACTTGAAGAAACACAGGCCCAGCTGGTTCAATCTGCCAAGATGGCTTCTCTGGGCATTCTTGCCGCAGGAATAGCCCATGAAATAAACAATCCTAACGGTTTTGTTAATTCCAATCTTCAGGTTTTTAAAACCTATATTAAGAATTTAAAAGAATTTTTTCAGAGCCTGGAAGAATTTTCACTATCTTCTGATAATACTGCTAAACTGTCGGCTCTTAAACAAAAATTTCAGATTGATTATATAATGGACGATTTGAAAAACCTTATAAATGATTCTCTTGAAGGTACTGATAGAATCAAATCAATAGTGAAGGATCTGAAGGAATTTTCACGCCTCGATAAACCGGAACTTGAAGATTATGATCTTAACAACGGTATTCGTTCTACCCTGAATATGTTACGCCATGAAGTAAAACATGGTATAACAGTCATTGAAGAATACGGAGAACTGTCTTTTATAAAATGTCATCCCAGGCAGTTAAACCAGGTTTTTATGAACCTGTTGATAAATGCCATTCAGGCATTGAGCGGTCATGGAGAGATAAGGATTAAAACCTTTGAAGAACAATCATGGATTGTTACCATTATAGAAGATAATGGCTGTGGTATATCAGAAGCAAATTTAGAAAAAATATTTGATCCTTTTTTTACTACAAAAGATGTAGGCAAGGGAATGGGACTCGGCTTAAGCCTTTCTTATAAGATAATAAAAAGCCATGGCGGCACGATTGAGGTCAAAAGCGAGACAGGAAAGGGAACGGTATTTACGGTAAAACTTCCTGCCGGGACTTAATGCGTGATGCGTAATGCGTGATGCGTAATGCGTGATACGTGATGCGTGTGTTCACCGGTACCGGGCGACTACAGGGGAGCGCCCATATTGATTTCACTCTTCACTCTTCACTTACTTAAAATTCTTAATATCAGGCAACTCATCCAGTGATTTTATTCCAAAATGCCTGAGGAACTGTTTTGTCGTGCCATAAACAAATGCCCTGCCTGCTTTGTCAGATTTCCCTGCAATACGTATCAATTTCCCTTCAAGAAGTGTTGAGATGATTTTTGCCGTTCTTACGCCTCTGATTTCTTCTATCTCTGCTCTTGTTATGGGCTGATTATATGCAATTATGGCAAGAGTTTCCAGTGCTGCTTTCGAAAGGTTTGAACTGGCAGTGACTTTGTGCATTTTTTCTATATAATTATGAAGGGAAGGGTTTGTACACATTTCTATTCCGTCAGCTATTTCACGGATATTCATGCCTCTGTCTTTATAATCTTCCTTCATTTTCTGGAGAATTTCTCTTACTATTTCTTCCGACAGTTCTATAATTTCTGCAATATTATGTATATGAACCGGACCGGGAGAAGCAAATAATATTGCTTCTATTATTTTTGAATATTTTTCGCTTATTTCGAATAGATCCATATATTATCAAATCTTTTTTCCTGTTTTACTCTTAATTTTCTCTCAAGTATAAGTTCCAGAAGTGCTATGAAACCGGTTATTATTCTGACCTTTCCTGTGCCCTCTGTAAATAAATCTAAGAAATCAAATTCTTTTATTGATTTCAATTTATCTGTTATGAAAGATTTCATTTCTTCCACTGTTACAGTTTCTCTCTGTAAAATTCTGGTTTTTACCTTTTCATTTTTTCTTTTAAGCATATTTTGAAGGGCTACGACCAGGTCCTCTACTGAAAGTTCTGAAAAATTTCTTTCTTCCTCCTCCTCTGATTTTGCCACAGGTCTCGGAAAATATTTTTTCTCTGTTTTTTCCAGTTCACTCAGGAGTTCTCCTATTTCTTTGAATTTTTGATATTCCACTATTTTATTCAGCAGATCTTCAGGCGTGTTTATGGTATCTTCATCATAAGATTCTTCTGCTCTGAGTATTTCAGGAGGAGGAGGAAGTATTAACTTTGATTTTAATTCCAGAAGTGTCGATGCCATGACCAGAAATTCACTGGCAATATTTATATCCAGTTCCTTCATAAGAGATATGTAATTTAAATATTCATCTATTATCTTTGATACGGAAATTTTATATATATCTATTTCTTCTTTTTTTACCAGATGGAGCAACAGATCCATAGGACCTTCAAAAATTTCTAATTTTACATTGTAACTCATAATCAGCCTTTCATGACGCGTAACGGGAGAGGATTATTTATATATTGTGCTTTTATATTGACCGTGTCACCTATCATATCATTAATTGCCTGA
>JBEHWP010000234.1:0-8547 GCA_040217665.1 Vulcanimicrobiota bacterium | reverse complement strand
GATTATGGTATTCCTGTAATACTCGGTGGTCCTCAGGTTACAGGTTTTAATGCAGAATATCTGAAAAAATCTATGTCTATGGTCTGTGTATACGGAGAAGGGGAGATAACACTTCTCCGTATACTTGAATGTTTATATAATAACGGAGGCAACTGGAAGGAACTTGACGGAATAATTTATATGGATGAAAAAGACAGCATGATAACGAATCCTCCCGGCCCGGTTGTTTCAAATCTTGATGAACTGCCTCTACCTGCCTATCATCGCCTGGTAAATAAACCGCATGTAAGGAAAAAGGCCACAATACTTACAGGAAGAGGATGTCCTTTCAGATGTGCCTTCTGTCATGAAGGTAATATTTCCCGTCCTTTAAGACTCAGAAGTGTTGACAGGGTTTTAAAGGATGTGGAAATTATATTGAACAGTGACGATAATATAAATTATATTGCCTTTCTGGATGATACTTTTACTATATCTCCTGAAAGGGTAAAGGATATATGCAAGGGGCTTGGCCGACTCAGAGAAAAAAGGGATTTTGTCTGGTACTGTGAAGGTCATGTAAAACTTCTGAGTAAATGGCCTGAAATGCTTTATTATATGGCAGAAGCAGGGATGGTAAGGCTTCAAATAGGTATAGAATCAGGAGTTCAGAAGGTTCTTGATCTTTACGGGAAAGGAACTACTCTGGAAGATATAGAACATGTCATAAAAACTGCATCTGATGCGGAAATTCACCAGGTTGTAGGCTTTTTTATAACAGGCGGTCCTTTTGAAAGTCCTGAAACACTGGAAATAAACAAAGCTTTTTATGAAAAACTGCTGGAAATGGCACCCGGTATACTGGAAATAGGGCCCAGTCCCCTTGTTCCATACCCGGATACTGCCATAGGAATGGAACCTGAAAAATATGGCATTCATATTCTTGACCCGGAAGGTATAACAGGTTTTGCCGATTATACCGTTACGGAAACAGATAGTATGAAAAGAGAAGATATAGCGAAAGGACAGAAAGAATTGATATTTCATGGCATAAAAAAGATGACTTCTCTTTTTAAAGAAGGTAAAGTCCCTCATGAGAGAATTATAAATTCCTTCCGTGATTTTTCCTTTGCCATACCTTCTGTGTGGTATACTGCTGTTTACTGTGAAATTCCTTTTGTGAAAGCCTATTATAATCTGTTTTTCCGCGGAGCAGTAAAGAGATCTGCAGATATTCCTCCTGAAGATCTTTATAGATGGCGTCCGCAGCGTATTATGGAAATGTGGAGCGATGTGGATTTTTCGGAAGGCTATCCGAGAATTGGCACCTATGTGCTTTCACCTCTGGAATTTGAACTGTTGCTTTATTCTACAGGAAAATTGCGTCTTAAAGAAATGCTTGTAACAATTTATGAGAAATTTTCTCAGAGATTTGAACATTATGAAGAATATGAAAAAGAAGCATTTCTTTTACTTAAAAAATTTGAAGATAAATACTGGCTCGCCTATACTCCTTTATAGTATTTTCAGTAGTTGAAATTTTTTCTGAAAGGGTGGAATATAAATCTTGTCTCATAAAATATTGCTTTTTAATGTAAGAAGATATCTGGGAAGACCATCTGATAACAGTTCTGACTATCCGGGAATTTTTTATCTGGCTGCAGTTCTGGAAGAAAAAGGTTATGATCCATGGGTCTTTCATGGCTTTACACATGAAGTTCCGGAAATAATTGAAAGAGAAATTTCCATCAGAAACATTGTGGCAACAGGATTTACATGCGATTTTGAAAATAGAACGGCAGTTGAGGAATTGAGCCTTTTTATAAAAGAAACATATGGTTTTCCTGTAATTATCGGAGGACCTCAGGCAATTGATTTGAAAGAAGATTTTTTCCTCCGTTCCCGCTGTGATTATATACTCAGGGGAGAAGGAGAAGAAACATTTCCTCTGCTTATGGATTATATAGTTAAAGGTGAAGGTAAAAAAGAAGATATAAAAAACCTTGTCTGGATGGATAATGAACAAAAATTGAAACAAAACCCTCCCGGAAAGCCTGTAGAAGACCTGGATAATCTGCCCTTTCCGGCATATCATCGTTCTCTTCATAAGAACCGTAAATACGGACATACAATCTTTACCGGCCGGGGGTGTCCTTTTTCATGTGCTTTTTGTTATGAAAGCAGTCACGAAAAGAAGATTCGCCTGAGGAGTATAGCTTCTGTAATAGAAGAGATAAAACATAATTTTGATTTATATCCCTCTCTGAATTATATAGCTGTACTGGATGATACCTTTACCTTAAATCCTCAGAGAGTCGAAGAGTTCTGTAATGAAATAAATAAGCTGAGACGTGAAAAAGATTTTGTCTGGTACTGTGAAGCCCATATTCATACACTGTATAAATGGCCTGAAATGATACATAGGATGGCAAAATCCGGCCTTGTAAGACTCCAGATAGGTGTTGAAACAGGGAATCAGCATATTCTGGATATGTACGGTAAACAGATTACCCTGGAAGAAATAGAAGCTGTTATAGATGAAACTGTGAAGGCCGGCATTTCTCAGATAGCAACCAATCTTATAACAGGGGGGGCAATGGAAAGTGATGAAACTATTGCAAATACTATGGCTTTTGCAGAAAAATTACTCCGTAAAGCCCCCGGTGTTATTGATATTATGACAGGATTTTTGAGACCCTATCCGGGAACTGCCATAGCAGCAAGACCTGATGATTTTGGACTTACCATTCTGGATAAAGACGGTATTAAATCATTTGATGATTTCCCTCTTGTTAAAGGCCATGAGACTTCTGTAGAAGATATTGTAAGATACAGGCAGAAAGTAAACAATCATATCTTCAATACAATGAAAGAATTGCTCAGGAATAATCTTGTACCTTATGAAACTATTCTTTCTCATTATAAAAATGCATGTCGGTACGGTATTACCTCTATGTGGTATTTTGACTTTTTCAAGAAGAATCAATTGCTTGACGAATATTTCCGTCTCATATGGAAAGGGGAAGCTGTAAGATTTACAGAAGTTCCTTCTGAGGAACTCCTGTCATGGCGGCCCCTTCGTACGGTAGAAATAAGAAGAGCAGTAAATTTCAGTGACGGATATCCGAAAATTTCAGATTATGTCTTATCTCCTCTCGAATTTGAATTGCTTTTAAGATGCAGCGGAAAATTGAATTTTAAAGAGGTCCTGGAAAGTCTTTATATGATTTTCGGCGGTAATTTTAAGGATATGGATGAATTTAAACTTAATATTTTAAACCTTATAAACACATTTGATAAAAAATACTGGGTAATTTTTTGTAAATTTTAAAAAATTAGCAGGAATTTTATCGTCAGGTGAGAATAGATAATTGCGAAGTTAATTTTAATATCATTAGCCTTTCAATATAAATATTTTCCATTAATTACTTTCATTTATCTACTTATTTTCATTTATCCCGGTTACGAAGTTATTTTTTTCTGTGAAAATTGATAATTCAGTGTATTTTACATGAAATTAAAAAATTAATGGTTTAGCCAGAATAGGCCATAAAAGAATATTATTTCTACGGAAAGGAGGTGAATATAAATGTCATTAGAAAGTGCAAAAGCTCTTGTAGCAAAACTTCAGAGCGACCAGACCCTGGCAGGAGAATTCAGATCAGCAGGTTCTGAAGCAAAACTTCTGGAAGTGGCTAAAAAACACGGTTATGATGTAACTGTTGAAGAATTCAAGGTTGCCAGTAAGGAAATCAGAAGTGCTAAAGGTGCTAAAGAATTATCAGATGAACATCTTGATCAGGTAGCTGCAGGATTATCTATTGTAGGTGTTGATTATGCATTTACAGCAGCCGAGACAGCTTCTCATTAGTCAGGAAAACTTGAGTGTTGTAAGGACCGAGTGAAGGTTATATTCATCAGACAGTGTAAAAGCTCTTGTTAACAGGATATTGTCTGATAATACTCAGACATATTCCGGAGCATAAACCTTTCTGTTTAATGAAAGGTGGATATCACTTCCTCTGATTAAAACTTCTCTCTTCTTTATTCACTTAACAAATTTTATTATGTTTAAATACAAAACGTAAATATGATGCAGATGGACTGGAGCTTTTCGTGATTTTTGTGTGAAGCTTTATTGGAAGTTTATACAAAATTAATATTCCAGTGATTTGCATCATATTTTTATCAGAACGTAAGGATGTAATGTGACAGTTATTTTATTACTGACTGTAATAAACGTTTTCCTCCCGTCACGCGTCACGACTAAATAAAGGATTTTCTTATGGCCTGTGATATTCTTTTAATCAATACGAGAAGAGACCATTTCGGTACCATAGAAGGAGATGTAACTATAGGTTTAAATCTCCTGAATGTATTTTTGAAAGAAAAACATTATTCTGTAGATATGTTTCGCGGCTTTTCCCATGAAGCTTATAAGTGGATAGAAGACACAATAAATAACAGAGGGACAAAGACTGTCGGCTTTTACTGTGATTATGATAATGTCAATCTTGTAGCTGAACTGTCCAGAAAAATTAAAGAAAAATGGAATATACCTGTTTTTATAGGCGGCCCTCAGGCTCTGTCTCTTGATGAGGCATTTTTCCGTAGATCTCTCTGTGATGCAGCAGTAAGAGGTGAAGGTGAATTTACCCTTCTGGAACTGCTGGAAGTTTACATAAATAAAAGAAAAAAACTTTCAGAAGTAGACGGAATAACCTGTATGGACGAGAATGGTAACATAGTTTATCATCGTGACAGAAAACCTGTAGAAAATCTTGATAATCTTCCATGGCCAGATTTTCGTCTTGAAGGTGAAGGTGTGCCACAGGATTCATTGCCTGTACTTACAGGGAGAGGATGTCCTTACAGGTGTACTTTCTGTTATGAAGGGAGTAATAAAAGAACTGTTCGTTTCAGAAGTGTAAAGAATGTTCTTGATGAGATTCTATATCATTTTGAAAAAAATCCTTTATATAAATATATATTTTTTCAGGACAGTACATTTACTCTTGACCCGAAAAGGATTGAAGATTTATGCACCGGCCTTATGGAACTCAGAAAAGAGAGGGATTTCGTATGGTTCTGTGAAGCTCATGGAGAGACTCTTATTAAATGGCCTCATATGCTGGAACTTATGGTGAAATCGGGAATGGTAAAGATTGCCCTGGGAATAGAATCCGGCTCTGACAGGGTACTGTCTATGTACAGGAAGCGCACAAACGCCGACATGATGGAGAGAGTTATGAAACTCTGTGTGGATGCTGATGTGCCTCAGATTGCAGGTAATATAATCATAGGAGGGCCGTTAGAAAATCAGGAGACAATAGAAGCAGATGTCAGATTAATCACATCTTTTCTGGATATTGCTCCGGGCAGATTTATTTATTCAAGCTTTTTCTTTACTCCCTATTCACATACTGCCATAACAAATGACCCGGCCTCTTTCGGTATGAAACTCATCAGAGAAAGAGAAATTCTGGCTCTTGAAGATATACCTCTTTCAGAAACAGAAGCTTTTACATGGATAGATCTGTTCAATGTAAGAGTCGATTTTAACAGAAGAATTTTAAATAAAATGAAAGAGCTTTACAGAACAGGGAAGATACCGATGGAAACAATTCTCACAAATTACAGGCTCTTTTATAAATATAATATACCTTCCATATGGATATCAGCTATCTTTGCTTCAGATCCTGTTTCTCATAATTATTATCAATGTCTTGCAAAAAATATTTTAAAGCCTTCCCATAAGATAGACAGGGAAAAATTATTTTCATGCCATCCTCAGAGAGTTTTTGATCTCTGGAACAATCTCTCTTTTAAAGGAGACTGTCCTTATTTAAATACAAACCTTCTTTCACCTCTGGAATATGAATTACTTCTTCATTGCAGCGGAAAACTCAGATTGAGTGAAATACTGAAGCGTTGCTACAGACTGTCCGGTAATTACTTTGAACATGAAGAAAGTTTTAATGAGAAAGCTCTTATGATTCTACGTTCTTTTGAAGAAAGACGATGGATCGGCTATGCTCCTTTTTAAGGACGATGAAAGACTATCAGGTAAAGAGACTCCAGCTTTTTTAATATTTTATATAAATTATCTTCCTCGATAGAACTGAACATGTTTTTTACTGTTTTTATATCAATTCTTCCGTTACATAATAAAAGCAACCTGTATTCTTCAGGAGAAAGAATTACTCCTTCCAATCCTTCCATATCATCTGAAACCCTGTCAGGATAATAAAAATTTAATTCTTTTTCCTTTATATCTTCGAGCCTTACGGCAGATGTTTTAAGGAACAGATTGAAATAGGGATTGACAAACCTGTCTTTTGAGTAGAGATAGCTGTACCATGTGCTTGGCAGTTTATAGTTTAAAGCCAGTTCAAAATGTTTTTTTATTCTATTAAAGGGAATTTTCCCTGATTTAAAAAGTTCTTTAAAGAGAAGAGATATATGTTTTACAAAATCAAATCTTGCATTACTTATGGCATTTCGTGAGAGTTTTTCCGTCTCCGTTACAGGAAAGTCTTCCAGAGAAGTAAGATAAGGGGCATCCAGTATTTTTATGCCAAATCTGCCAGGCTCCTTTGATATAGCTGTATTGGGAAGAGGCATTATCGTACTTGTATATATGTCCATTAATCCAGGGGCAAATCTTATCAATTTTTCTGCATACTCTTTTGTTATAAGAAGTGTTTCTTCTGTTTCACAGGCGCCTCCTATTATAAAATTACCTGTCAGCTGAGGTAAATCAATATCCCTGCAGATTTTTACTACTTCTTCTATATTTGACAGAGTCATCTGTTTATTGTACATCTCAAGTGCTTTACTCCACCCGGATTCAAGTCCTATCTGCATTCTTGCCATTCCCGCTTCTTTCATCATAGGAACCATTTCCGGCCATTTACAGATAATAGAAGGGTGTCCTTCGGCAAACCATATAAAATCATATTTTTTTCTGAGTTCCTTCAGCTCTCTGCAGAACCCTTCTGTTCTATCATAGTTCAATGTAAAAGTATCATCGGCAAACCATATGTATTTTGCGGAAGGATTTTCTTCCAGTCCCTTTTGTATTTCTTCTGTTACTTTTTTCACACTCCTTAAACGAAGTGTTTTGGTATTTCCTCCTTCAAAACAAAAGGCACATCTGAAGGGACATCCTCTTGCAGAGAGAACGGGGAAATTGTATTTACGGGACTTATCCAGTAAATGAGATGAAGAAGGGAAGGGGAGACTGTCCAGATCCATTATAAGAGGCCGTGGTTCATTGCAGACCATCCGGCCTTTATCATCTAAATATAAAATACCTTTAATATCTTCCTTTTTTATTCTGTTAAAAGCCATATATTCAAGCAATTCGAAAAGTGTATATTCTCCGTCACCTCTTATTAAAAAATCACATTTCGATTTTTTTAAAAAGTCTTCTCCTATATGAACTGTCTGAGGCCCTCCGATCAGCACAGGGATATTATATGTTTCCTTAAAAAAAATACTCATTTCTTCTACTGCGCTCTGATTATCGTAATCACAGTAAAAACCTGCCGCAAAGATTTTCTCTTTCAGAGCTTCATGAGCAAATATTTTCACGGCATCTGTTGTTATGCCAGTAAATACACGGGCTTTATATCCTTTGCTCTCCAGAAAAGCCGCAATAGACATAAGTCCCGTATTGCCGAGATATTCAAAGGTTCTTTTGTAGACCATACGCTGAACATAGAATAATAGAATATATGGAATGGCCATAAAAGCGGCACTGCTCCTTTTTCGTTAATACTATTGTGAGCATAAATAATACATTGGATTCTTTTATTCTATATATAAAATTTTTCCCCTTTCCCGGAGACAGGATTTATATGAGAATCGTAACGCTTAACGCGTGACGGGAGGAACAAATTATCATCCTTCGTTGTGACCAATCGGTCATGGCAGTTTTCAGGAAAACAGGGAATGAATGAAAAGTGAGGATGTCTGTTAGTTTTTTTACAAACGGTGTTGTTTGATGCGTCGCCTCAAACGCTTCGTTGACTATATGTGACATGATGAGGAAATAGAATTTATCTGTCCGGACAGGTTGTGACAGTTTTAAAGAGAGAATTTCCTGACACATAATTGAAAAAACTGGGAATAATATATTTATGAAAAGAGAAATTTTACTGGTCTGAGCATAAGAATACAATAAATTATTTCCTCCCCCCACGCGTTACGCGTCACGAGATTCTTATATGAATTATTTATGCTCATGTCAGTAGATTATTACAGGAGGTGCTTTTTTGGATAAAGAACAGGATAAAGATAAAAAGGAGAAACTTTATCTGGATATTCCCCGTTTCCTGGTATGCATGATTGCTCTTATCATAGGAACAGTCTATTATTATATATTTCATTTTATGTTTGATCTCCCTCCTTATGATGCACATCTTACAGATACTGCCGTATTTATGGATTTTGAAAAAGACACCATGAGTGTAAAGGTATATATGTTTTATGTAAATAAGAATAAATACCGTGCAAGGAAACAGTTTCTTTTCTTTCCAATTCTTTCCGAACTGTCGCAGGAAT
>JBEHWP010000233.1:0-8582 GCA_040217665.1 Vulcanimicrobiota bacterium | reverse complement strand
GGTATAGAGGCAGAAGCTGCCATGTTGGGTCAGCCTGTGTCAATGCTTATCCCTCAGGTAGTAGGGTTCAAATTACATGGCTCTTTACATGAAGGTGTTACTGCAACTGATCTCGTTCTGACCATTACAAAAATACTTCGTAAAGCCGGCGTGGTAGGAAAATTTGTAGAATTCTACGGCCCCGGTCTGGCCCATCTCAGTCTTGCTGACAGGGCAATCATTGCAAATATGTCACCCGAATATGGTGCAACAATGGGATTTTTCCCTGTAGATGAAGAAACCCTTAATTATTTGCGTTTCACCGCAAGAGATGAACAGCTTGTAGAGCTTGTGGAAGCCTATACAAAGGAACAGGGACTCTTCAGAACCAGAGACAGTGCTGAACCTCTGTATAATGACAGATTGGAACTTGACCTGTCAGATATAGAACCATGTATCGCAGGTCCTAAAAAACCTCAGGAACATATTGCTCTTAAATCATCAAAGGATTATTTTAACAATTATATAAGTGAATTAAAAGGAGAAAAGAAATCTTTCAATGGAGGAGATTATGAGCTTAAAGACGGTTCTGTAGTCATTGCTGCCATAACAAGCTGTACCAATACATCCAATCCTTCCGTAATGTTAGGTGCAGGAATTCTTGCAAAAAAAGCAGTAGAAAAAGGCCTGAAGGTAAAGCCATGGGTAAAAACAAGCCTTTCTCCCGGCTCCCGCGTTGTTACTGCCTATCTTGAAGAAAGCGGATTTTTACCGTATCTTGAAAAACTCGGTTTTCATGTGGCAGGTTACGGTTGCGGCACATGTATCGGAAACAGCGGCCCCTTACCTGAACCGTTCACTAAAGCGGTTAAAGAGGAAAAACTTCTCCTCGTATCTGTATTGAGCGGAAATCGTAATTTCGAAGGAAGGGTTCATCCCCTTGCAAGAGCCAATTACCTTGCTTCGCCTCCTCTCGTTGTGGCCTATGC
Organism: Vulcanimicrobiota bacterium; assembly: GCA_040217665.1. Taxonomy (GTDB): domain Bacteria; phylum Vulcanimicrobiota; class SpSt-956; order SpSt-956; family JAKJGF01; genus CALARM01. Next base: position 7,614 of record JBEHWP010000233.1, on the reverse strand, counting down.
CATAGCAGGCACAATGGATATTAATCTTACGGAAGAACCTGTCGGTTACGACAGAGACGAAAAGCCTGTTTATCTGAAAGATATATGGCCGTCATCCGAAGAAATTCATCATGCAGTCAATGAATATATAAAAACTGGCATGTTTAAAACAGAATACGGTAAAGTGTTTGATGGTGATGAAAAATGGAAAGCCATAGAATCTTCCGAAGGTGAACTCTATGAATGGGATCCGAAATCTACTTATATAAAGCATCCTCCCTATTTTGAAAACATGTCTGTGGAACCGCAGAAACCCGGTGATATTGAAAATGCCAGAGTACTTGTATCTGCAGGTGACAGCGTTACGACAGACCATATATCACCTGCCGGTTCAATACCTGCCGACAGTCCAGCAGCGAAATATCTCATTGAACATGGCGTAAGCCCGAAAGATTTCAATTCTTTCGGTGCAAGAAGAGGAAACCATGAAGTGATGATGAGAGGAACCTTCGGCAATATAAGACTGAAGAATTTACTTACTCCGGGACATGAAGGTAACTGGACCTATCATCTTCCCGATAAAAAACTCACTTCTATCTATGAAGCAGCCATGGAATATCAGAAAGAAGGAGTGCCTTCTATAGTGCTTGCAGGAAAAGAATATGGTTCAGGATCCTCGAGAGACTGGGCTGCAAAAGGGCCGGCACTGCTCGGTATAAAGGCTGTAATTGCAGAAAGTTTCGAGAGAATACACAGAAGTAATCTCATTGGCATGGGTATTCTTCCTCTTCAGTTTAAAGATGGCGATAATGCTAAAAGCCTGGGACTCACAGGTTTTGAAGTATTTTCTATTACAGGCATAAAAGAAGGGCTTACACCAAAAAAAGAGATTACCGTTACTGTAAAAGGTGAAGAAGAGAAAACTTTTAATGTTATAGCAAGGATTGATACGCCGGAAGAGATAAATTATTACACTCACGGCGGAATTTTACATTATGTACTGAGACAGCTGTTATAATTCCTGTACTAATATAAAAAGTGGCCTTTTGTCTGAGGCCACTTTTTATATATCATAGATATTAACCAGTCTTATTACTTAACAGAACATTCAAAATTAAATACAGGAATTTCGACAGTCTTTACCGGAGTAAATTCATTTTTTGCAAATTTTAAAATTTCCTGTGTAACTTCCGGACTGAATGTCTTTTCACCACATTTAGGACAAACTTCGGCAGGTACATTTTCTATAAAAATATACTTTTCTTTTTCTTCATATACAAATGTTACTTTTTCTTTCTTTACTTTACCTCCACAGAAAATACATTTCATTTTGATTGCCTCCTGATTTTAGAATCAATCCATTCGTCAGAATCCGGTTCATATAGTGTAATAACTACAACAGGTGTTACCGAAAGTTGAACATGAAGATTTCTTCCCTTTGTTGTTTTACCATAAATAAGACAGCTTGGAGCATATTTATCATCAGGATATTCCTCTATTATTTCGCCATTCAATAATACTTCTTCTATTTCAAAATTTTCTATTGATCTCTTTATCATTCTTTTGACTGCATGTTCAGAAAAACGATAATCTCCATTTTTTATTCTATTTTTTATCTCATTTATAATTACCATTTCATTCCCCACTATTTTTATTATATATAACTGAATTGAAGAATTCAATCTTTAAAAAACCTTTTCTTTTTTCCCCAGAAAAGTAGGTTTCGGTTTTGTTATATTTACCCAGACAAAGGCTTTTACACTCGAGAAAAATTCCCTTACATTATACCAGTCAGATGCTACATAGTCCCTTCTGTCGGAAATTATTCCGACTGCATTTAATCCCAGTTTGTTGCTTATATAAACGGATCGTGGAAGATGGAATTTCTGTGTAACTATGATAATATCAGTGAGAGAAAAAATCTCTTTTGCCCTGTAAAAACTTTCATAGGTATTGAAGCCGGCACAGTCAACCACAATATCTTCTTCCGGTATTCCCTGTTTTATGGCATATTTTTTCATTGCAGCAGGTTCATCATAATCTACTTCGCTGTTATCGCCTGTCATAAGGAGTTTTCTTACTTTTCCATGTTTGTACAATTCTACCCCTGTAAAAACTCTATCTTCCAGGACAGGAGAAAGGGTTTCTCCCCATACGCCTGCTCCCAGGATAACTGCTACAGGTTTTGCAGGTATTTCTTCAACTGAATTGTAAATAAGGTTTTTATATCCTCTCTGAACGGAAAAGTAGGCTACTGCAAGGAATAGCAGGACTATTGTAATAAGTGATAAAATCACCAGGAGACACCTCGTTATGAAAGGCTTTGTTAAATAACTATTCTTTAGAATCATATTTAATAAGAAGGTCTATTATAGCCCCGTTTTTATTTCATCAAAAACAGACGCATTCTGAAATCAAGTAATTGCATAAAACCTCTGAGACAGAATTTAAAGAGTTTGAAATATCTTATGGAACATACTCCTGTTGATCTTTCTTTATGGGTAACGGCAGTTGTGTAGTATCTGAAAAGCCGTTTTTTTGCAGCTATGGCAAGAAAGAGAGACGGTGCAAGTGATGTTCTGGGAATTAAATTTTCCGTTTCTTCCCATACTTCTCTTCTGAGTAATTTAAAGGGTATGTTTGCATCTTCAATATAGGTGCCGAAGATCAGAAGAATGGAAAATCTTACTATTCTGGTAAGTATTTTCCGTGATAGAGGATCGTGGCGTTCCCTTCTGACTCCTGTAAGTATGTCATATCGTTCCTTTTTATTCCACAGTTTCCAGAAATCCTTTAACTCAAACTGGTCATCGCTATCCATGAGGAATATCCATTCTGCATCTGCTTCAAAGAGACCGTGTAACAGCGCATCGCCGTGGCCTCCGTTAGGTTTATGAACAGGTATTACCTGTGGAAATTCTTTACCGAGTCTGTCTATTATTTCAGGTGTTCTGTCCCTGCTTCCGTCATTTATGGCAAGTACTCTGGAATTTGGTATTTCTGAGAGTATTTCTTTCTGGATTGTTTTTATTACATCTTCTATACAGCCTTCTTCATTGTAAACAGGCATAACTATATCGAGTGACATTGTTAAATATTCCTCCTTAATTATTTCAGCAGAATTATATGAGAATGATGAAGTTTGCAACTTCATCGGATGGTGGTTCTCATATCTGGTTGTGACCGCTCCGGTCATGTCTGTTATTACGGATTTTTTAAATTTTTTTCGATCCTTCTACAGGCAGAAGTATATAAAAGGATTTTTTAAATTTTTTTCGATCCTTCTACAGGCAGAAGTATATAAAAGGATTTTTTAAATTTTTTTAGGGCCTTCTACAGGCAGAAGTATATAAAAGGTTGTTCCTTTGCCTTCAATACTTTCTACCATGATTTCACCTTTATGCTGTCTTATTATATCTCTGCTTATGGCAAGACCGAGTCCTGTACCAAGGGAGCCGGATCTGGTTCTATGTATTTTTGTCGTATAAAAAGGTTTGAAGATATTTCTCAGGCTTTCTTTTGATATACCTTTACCGTTATCTGAAAAGGATATTTCCACTATATTTTCTTCTCTCATAGACGTACTTATTTTTATAATGCCTCCCTGTTTTTTTATGGCATCTCTGGCATTTATAAGGATATTTAAGAAAACCTGATAAATCTTTCCTTTATCTATGAGCAAATCAGGTAATGTACTGTAATTTCTTTCTACTGTAATAAGTTTCTTATCGAGCTGTATTGTTATGAGATTTATAGTTTCATCCAGGAGGTCATTTACGTCTACATACTCCAGGTCCAGTTCCTGCGTTCTTGAAAAACTGAGAAGACTTTTTGCCAGGGTTGTTCCCTTCTGACATGCTTCATTTATACTTTTGAAAGCTTTTTTTATGTTTTTTATATCCTGTTCCTTTTCACCGATCTGGGCCCATGCCTGTATTCCCGATAAAAGATTGTTGAACTCATGGGCTATAACGCCTGAAAATATCTCCAGGGAATTTATGTCGTCTATTTTTATTTCTTCATCTCTTGTTTTTATTTCTGTATCCATAGGGCTTTCTCTTTTTATATATTAATATTATAAAATCTTTATTTTGAAGTATAACACAAGTCTGACAGAATAGGCAATAAAAAATTTTTATACATTCTATAGTTAAGATTGCGTTTAAAAATGACAGGTGATTTTATATACAATGGAAAAAGAAATTTATCACAGAATATTAAGAGTGAAAGGTGAAAAGTGAAAAAAATGGATTTTACTTACTTTTCACTACTCACTATTCACTAATTAATAGATTTACAAAATCAAGTGCAATTTCCAGTAAAAGTGAATCTACCTGTCATAAAAAAACACTATTGTTGTGAACTACAGTATAAATTATCTTCTTGTAAATTAACCGGTTTTAAATTATTATATAAATGTTATATATATGTTGAACGTATATTTATTTTCATAACTACCCTTAAATAATGACCTCGTAATGCGTAAAGCGTAATGCGTGATGCGCGAGATAAACCCGTCACGCGTTACGCGTCACGCGTCACGATTCTCATAATTCAAACGTATAGTAAAATTCATTTTTAATGGTGTAAAATAGAGCTTTACATAAACCATATAGAAGCAATTTATCTAAATAACTCATCAGAGGTAATTTTATGAGTCTTTATTTTAAAGCTCTCGGAGGGGCAAATGAAGTAGGTGCAAGTTCTTACCTGCTCAGTATAGATGATAAAAACATACTCCTCGATGCAGGTATAAGAGTTAACAGAAAAGGTTCTGATATGTTGCCTGCTTTTGAAGAGCTTCCCGAAAAACTTGATCTGGTTATATTCAGCCATGCCCATATGGATCATACAGGAGCACTTCCCGTACTATTTCGTAATCACCCGGAGGCTTTTTACTGCTGTACTCCTCCTACGAAATTACTTGCCTCTCTTTTATTAAAAGATTCCTATAAAATTATGACATATGAAGAAGAAAGTGAAATATTATTTACAGAAGAAGAAATAGAGCAGTCTCTGTGGAAACTTGAAGTATTCCCTTTTTCCTCATGGTTTGAGCCTTTGAAAGATATAAAAATTTATTTTCACCCTGCAGGACATATTATGGGTGCTGCATCCGTTTTGATTCATGATATAAAAAACGATATAAAAATTCTTTATTCGGGCGATATTTCCATAGCAAATCAGAGAACTGTAGAAGGATGTTCTTCCGGAACGGGAGAACTTTTTAATAATATAAGTCTTCTTATCGTAGAGTCCACTTATGGAGGAGGTTTTCATCCAAAAAGACAGGATGAGGAAACAAAACTCGCCATGACGGTGGGAGAAATAATAGACAACGGAGGAATTGTTTTAATACCTGCCTTTGCTCTCGGAAGAGCCCAGGAAATAATACTCATACTCCGTGATTACATGCTGGGAAGAAAAATACCGTCTTTCCCCGTCTATGTAGATGGAATGGTAAGAAGTATCTGTGACCTTTACATGGATCTTTTAGACTACCTTCCTGAGAAAATGAAAAATTATATACGCAATTCCCGCCAGCCTGTTTTCTGGAAAGAAGGCCCTTCATCTCTTATCAGGATTATAAAAGCAGATAAGGGCACAAGAACTGAAGCACTTTTGAAGCCATGCTGTATTATAAGCAGTTCCGGCATGATGACGGGAGGGCCTTCCGTATGGTATGCAAAACAGCTCATAGATAATCATAAAAATGCCATTCTCATAACAGGATATCAGGATGAAGAATCTCCCGGCAGAAGGCTTCTGGAGATGGAAACAGGGAAAAGTGTAAAATTTGGTGATGAAGAATTTTTACTCAGTTGCAGAGTGGAAAGATATCATCTTTCGGCCCATGCCGATCAGGGGCAGTTATGTCAGTGGATAAGTTATATAAAACCGAAATCAATTATCCTGGTTCACGGAGATCCTTCTTCCATTCAAACACTGAGAACAAAGCTTGCAGATAAATATATAGTATGGAACCCGAAAACTGGTGAAACTGTAATGCCTCTCGGTAAACCTGAATGGATGACAGAAAAACTTAATTTTGTCATGAAAGGAAAAGATATAAAATATAAAGGAAAAATGGAAGTTCTGGATAAAGAAATAGTTATAAAAATAGATAAATCTATAGAAGACGATCCTCTCTGGCAGCAGTATTATGCAAATTATAAAGAATTAGAACTTAAATGGCATGGCACGAGACTGCTCATGAGAGGGTTTGAAAACAGTGAGTAGGTTAATCCACCCGTCACGCGTTACGCGTTACGCATCACGCTAAAATTGTTTCACGTGAAACAGATAGAGGGGGAAAGATAATGAATATAAAAATAACAGAACATTCTTTGAAAGAAATTTTTAATTCAACTATTACAGAACAGAAAAATCCTGAAAAATTCTTTACAGAACTTGGCAATCTTATTTTAAATAATTTTTTGTCTGTAAATGTAATAGGAGAACTGACTTACAGTCTTGGTAAAGAAACATTTGAAATATTCAAGGAGATTTTAAAGGCTTTTTTCACAGACTATCCCCCTTCGTGTTTAAAAAAGCTCAATACAGGGGAAAGTCGTGCTGTTATAAGTCTGTACCTTGTATGGGCAGGTACAGGCTTTTATATAGATGAAAAGGAAAGGGCCTTCTGGCCCTATATTTTTGAAGGAATCGGTATAAAGGATGTTAAAAATTCCAGCCTCTTTGGCCATATGTTTATGGATTGCCTCAGAGAAAACGTTCTGGAAGTCTTTGAAGATGTTTCCGACAGACAGGGTTATGTAACGCGTATATTGTTTCATGGCCTTATCCCGCCTGCATATATAGATATATTTATGAAGGAATTTGTAATACCTGATCTGTCTGAAGGCATATGGGGTAATGGAAAAGGTCTTATAAATAAATGGATTAATGAAGATGAAAAAATAAGGAAAATCCCTAAAGGTCTCCAGAGTTTTCTTCAATACGGCAATCCTGTTAACAGTAATATCGTGGATAGAATCCTCTATATGGCAAAAATGTGGCATAAAGATAAGCCTGTTATTTACTGGCAATGGGGTCTGCCTGAATATATAGTGAAATCTTTCCATAAATTTTTTAAATACAGTGATAAAATTTACAGATACGATTTACCATATATGTTATTTAATCCTTCGAGAGGTTTTACACCGCTTATTATTACACAGGGTAACGAAGAAACAGAAATAAACTATAAAATTCTGCCTCATGAAAAGAAAGAACATGTTAAATTGAATTGCATGGAATATTCTGCAGGTCCTTCGGAAGAATGGCATGTTAAAATCCATGATAAAGATTATATTATTCACAGTAATTTCCCTGTATCAGACGGTATGAAGATTCCCCTCTTTATCTTCAGCGGCAAAGATTATAAACTTATAAATGATAAATATCCTGATGAATTATTTATTATTTACCCGGAAGAAGCACATATAATATGTTCTGCTGAACATACTGTAAGAACCACTCTTTACGGTAAATGGAAGGGCTGGAAAGCTCTTTATTGCAAATTTGACTGTGATTTTCCACTTAATTATAACGGCCCTGATATAACATTCACGAATACAGTAAAAACAGATCTTATCTTTAAAACTTCTAAATGTCTTATTAATAAACCGCTCC
>JBEHWP010000232.1:0-8584 GCA_040217665.1 Vulcanimicrobiota bacterium | reverse complement strand
ACCGTATTAACAGCCAGTTGTAAATTAAATAGACGCAAAATAGTAAATGTCTGTAAAAACAGGTTCTCTTTCAGGAGGATTATAGATTTTTCGGAAGAGCCTGGCGGTGGAAAGGTATAGGGCGACTTTTCGGATAGGCTCTAAGTTAAGGAGTTCACTACTCACTATATTATTTTCTAAATATTATTGCAAATAATTCTAACACTGTGTTAGAATTATAAAGAAATATTTGCGAATTTAATATTAGGAGTATCTGAGTATTTATGAACAGCGATTCTATGAAAATATTGATTGTTGACGATGATCCTCTGGCGTGCAAGTTAATTGAAACCATAGTTCGCTCAGATGATTATGTCAGTTCAGTGGCAGAAAATGTAGAACAGGCATTGAAATTTCTGGCTTTAAAGCCAGAGGATTATTTCCTGGTTATTACTGATTATTATATGCCGGGGAAAACAGGTATTGATTTATTAAAAACCGTAAAAAAACTTTATCCTGTAATAGAAGTAATTATAATTACAGGTGAAGGGTCCGAAGATGTAGCTATTCAGGCATTACGACTGGGAGCAATGGATTATATACAGAAGCCTATTTCAAAAGATGAATTGCTTGTTCTGGTTCATAAAGCTAAAGAACTTTATAAACTCAGAAGACAGAACCAGGTATATTTTCAGGAAATTACAAAAGTAAAAGATTATGCTGATATAGAAATGGAAAGTCTGAAGATATTCATAAAAGGCATGGAAGAAGAAGTGGTTGATCTTTATGACAAATTGAGAAAAAGCTATGCCTTTATAAAAAAACTGGATTCTTCTGTGCTGTCACAGGAGTTAAATAAAGAATTACAGGAAGTACTTGAAAGTTTTGATGAAGGAATAGAAAGGTTTTAAAAATGATTAAATATATCGCTATTGTATTGTTTCTTTTTATTGCTCTGTATAATATTTCCTTTGCCCAGGATTCTGAAAAAGAGATAAAAGCTACTGCAGAAAAATATCTGGATAATATACTGACAGGAATAAAAGAGAATAATTACGATAAATTTTCCCGGGATTTTGATGGGGAACTTAAAAAAAGTCTTACAAAGCAATATCTTGTTACAGTAAGAGCCAATATGGATCAGAACCTTGGCAAATATATATCCCGCCAGTATCTGGGACAGTTAAAAAAAGGTGCGAGAATTTTAATATTGTGGAAAGCTTCCTTTGATGGTACAAAAAATGATGTCCTCATACAGTTGTTTTTAACTAAAAAAGATTCTAAATATCAGGTAACAGGTGTTTTATTTGGCTAAATATCTGGCATGGGATAACCCCATGCCGGATATTCTTAACCTCCGAAATGAATGCACTCTTTTTCTATTCCTGCGAGAGCTTCCATAAGACTTTCCGAAAGAGTCGGATGGGGATATACTGTTTTTAAGGCTTCTTTTGCACTTAAACCCTGACTGACAATTGTTGCCGCACCGCCTATCATTTCAGTTGCCTTTGGCCCTATTATGTGAATACCAAGAATTTTATGATCCTCTTCTTTTGCAATAATCTTTATAGAACCGTCTGTTTCTCCGATACATCCTGCTTTACCGTTTGCAGCGAAAGGAAATCTGCTTTTTATACATTTTATACCGAGTTCTGCGGCCTTCTGTTCCGTTAAACCAACACTTGCCACTTCCGGACTGGTATATATACATCCGGGGATCAGATTATAATCTATCATGGTTTTTTTATGACTGCACGCATTTTCAGCTGCTACCAGAGCCTGGGCACTCGCAACATGAGCAAGGAGTTTTTTACCTGTAATATCACCTATGGCGTAAATACCTTCTATAGAAGTCCTCATTGTTTCATCAACAGCAACTGCTTCTCTTTCAAACGTTATCCCTGTTCCTTCAAATCCCATATTTCTCGTATTTAATTTTCTTCCGAGAGACACAAGCATTTTTTTTGCTTTTATGACTTTCCCGCCTTCAATATGGGCTTCTATTCCTTCATTATCTTTTACTTCCAGTATTTTTGCACCTGTCATAATTTTTATTCCCTGTTTCTGCATAAAGGTCTGCAAAAATCTGCTTATCTGTATATCTTCAGTGGGAACTATATTTTTCATCATTTCTACAACTGTAACGTCAGAGCCGAAGGTTTTAAAGATTATGGCCCATTCGCATCCGAGATAACCGCCGCCTGCTATGATTATACTTTCCGGTATATCTGTCATGGTAAGTGCATCATCACTTGTAATGATTTTATCTGAATTGATGTTGAAAATGCCGGGAATAAGTGGTTCTGAGCCTGTAGCAAGAATTATTTTATTGCTTTTTACAGTATCCTGTCCTGTCACTTCTATTTCATTTTTATTAAGTAATGTTCCTCTACCTTTTACAAGTTTTATTTTCCTGTCTTTTATGAGCTTTAATATACCGTTTCTCAGGTTTTCTACTACCCTGTTTTTTCTTTCGATTATTCGGGAATAATCGAATGTTACATTGTCGGCTTTAAGGCCGAATTCTTCCGCCTTCACCATATGTCTGTAAAGATCTGCACTGGCAAGTATTGCTTTTGTAGGGATACATCCTCTGTTAAGACATGTGCCTCCTACTTCTCTTTCTTCAATCAAACATACATTTGCTCCCAGTTGTGCTGCTCTTATGGCAGCAACATATCCTCCCGGACCTCCTCCAAGGACTGTTAAATCATACATAAAAATGCTCCTTTATAAGATAATCATGACGCGTGACGCGTCACGCGTCACGCGTCACGCGAGGAGTGCCTGTAATTTGTTATGGAATACACTATATATTATATAAAATCCGGAGAAAATTCAAGTTCTTTTATGAATTTTCTAAAAGAGCAATTTTGAGCAAGAATTTTTTAAAAGATATGTTATAATAATTATTATAGTGAAAAGTGAAATACTCACTACTCACTACTCACTATATTCGATAAAGAAGAGAGAACAATGAACAAGTGTCAGCTTTGCTGGACATGGAGTAAAGTCCGGCACGAAAAAATAAATGATAAAGATGAAAAAGAACCCGGTTACCCTTATATTGACAAAACAAACAGGATAATCGGTCTTAAATTTTTCGATAGTTCCTATCCTGTAGATAAAGGAACTTTATTTGTCAAATGTGTTCTTAACGGCATGGAAACATTTGAGACGGAAAAAGGAACTTTCACGGTAGAGAAAAATCATTATTTAATATTAAATGACGAATGCAAATACACTTCCCGTATTAATCCTTCCCGGGATGTAGAGTCTTTTTGCATATCTTTTTTAAAACCTTTTGTGGAAGATGTAGCCAGAAGTATAACGGTACCTGACGAAAAGCTTCTGGATGATCCCAAAAGCCATTTTATATATCCTGTATTTAATGAAAAATTATATACTCAGGATAATATAATCACAGAATTGATACAGAATCTCAAATGTACCTCCGACTGTGAAAATAATTTAACTCAGGCCTATCTGGAAGAATTATTTTATAAATTGCTGGAACGGATATTAATTTTAAATTTAGATAAAAAAAACGAAGGCATAAGCACTTTAAAGAAAGTACCCCGTATTGAAACACTGGAAAGGCTTAATCTTGCACGGGAATTTATGCATTCCAATATTGACAGGCCGATTAATCTGAGTCAAATTGCCAGTAACGCTTACCTTTCAACTTATCATTTTCTCCGTTTATTTAAAGAAGTATTCGGCGAAACTCCCAGACAGTATTTAATTCGTAACAGACTGGAAAGAGCCAGAAAACTTCTCCTCCATACAAAACTTTCAGTTACTGATATTTCCCTGGAAATAGGCTTCGATAGCATCAGCCATTTTACCCGTCTTTTTACCCGCCATTTCGGAAGTTCCCCCGGAAAATTTCGCCAGTCCCTGCAGAGCAGATAAATATGCGAATACTTTATTATGGCCCCGGCGGCGGAACAGGTCATATAGTGAGAGGTTATTCTATTCTCAGAGAATTAAAGAGAGAACATGAACTTTTTATGATTGCCTCTTCTCCTTATGTTCATATTTTAAATAATTCCTCTATAAGTGTTTTTAAAATACCTGGCAGCCATGAAAATACCCTTGATAATTCCGTAATTATAAAAAATATTATTGATTTTATAAATCCTGCTCTCTTAATAGTAGATACCTTTTATTACGGTTATTACGGGGAACTTCTCCATTATCTTCAATTGAAATCTTTAAAGAAAATATTTGTTTTCAGGGACAGACAGGATGAAATGACACATCCTGATCTTTCCTGTTATGATATTGTTATTATTCCTGATCCTTCAGGTTACAGGCGATTACCGGAAGAAAAACTTAATTTTATAAGGACCGGTTATATAGTCTGCAGAAAGCCTGATGAATTAAAACCGGCACATGAAGCACTCCTGTATCTCAGAGTCTCTTCTCCCGGTAAAAAAATAATCCTCGTTATGCACAGCGGATATGGTCATGAAGGGGAAAATCTTTTTCATATGGCATCAAAGGCTGTTTCAGAGATGAAAAGAGAAGATCTTATAGTAAGATTTGCCTCTATGAAACCTTTAAGTGATGCAAAACTTTCACCATATCATATAAATTATTTTCCTGCCGTAGAATTACTGAAACCGGTGGATATTGTTATATCGGGAGGGGGCTATAATACGTGTCATGAAGTCTCTATGGCTGGAAAGAAAAGAATTTTAACAGCCTTTAACAGACAAATCGATGACCAGTCAGTAAGGATTTCCTCTGAAAAATATATCTTTACCGATAGAGAAAGCCTGAAAGAGTGTCTGACTGCAGCAATTGAAGATGAGTCTCATTTTTTACCTGTTCCTGAATTTTATAATGGTTCCTCTATGGTTGCAGCGCTAATAGAAGAATTTTAAGAAGGAATTTTTGTAAATTTAGACGAATAAAATCAAGAAAACGGAAAGGAGATTTTATGTTAAAGAAACTCTTAATCACATTACTTGTAATCTTTGTGCTATCATGCCAGGCAATGGCTGAACTGACTGAACTGCCGGAACCGGCAGGTAATATTGCCATTGTTACCCATAATGATATGATTTATTTTATCGGAGGTAATGATGAAAATATTGCTAAAAAATCATTTTATGCCTATTCTCTGAAAACGGAAAAATGGGAAAAACTTCCCGATATGAATGAAGGACGACTGGGCCACTGCGCTCTTTACTATAAGGATTCTATTTATGTTTTCGGAGGTATTGGTAATGTTAAAGATTCTCCTGTAATATTAAGTTCCGTCGAGGTTTTCGATATAAACAAAGGCGTATGGCATAAAGAAAAAGATATGATGCAAAAAAGGGCACGATTTGCTATGGCCTCAAAAGGAAATAAGGTTTATTTTTTCGGTGGTTTGAAGGATAAAACTAAAAGTACTGACTCTGTAGAAGAATTTGATCTGGAAACGGGTATATGGGAAGGTAAAGAAGACCTTCCGGGAGCCATGAACAGAATGTCTGCAGTAACGTCACAGGACGGTTTTATCTATGTTATAGGGGGAGAAAATGAAGACGGAGACACTCTTAATTCTGTATATAAATATGACCCGTCGACAGATAAATATACGGAAATAAGTCCTCTTAAAGAGCCGAGAAAAAATTTCGGAGCAATTTCCGTAGATAACAGAATAATAGTAACAGGCGGCTGGGATGTAAAGAGCGGCCAGAAGATTTTCCTTAAATCTACAGAAATATTTAATCCTTATACATCCGTATGGGAAGAAGGTCCGTCATTGAAAGAAGGCCGTGATGCCACAAGAATTATCATCTTAAATGGCGAATTTGTAGCCTTGGGAGGATATAACGGCTCAGTACTGTCTTCCATAGAAAGTCACAGACTCCCGTTTTTTTCATCTTCCTGGAGAATAGATGAACCACTTAGATTCCATCTTGCTTACCTTCCTTCGAAAGAATCCGCAGGTGAAACTGATGAAACTGTGAAATCTCTGGGATATACTGAAGATTATCGTCCCGATATTGATAATATAGTTTACAAAAATATATATAATCTCGGATTTCCTCTCCCTGAGATACAGGATAGTGAAAAATATAAACTTTATTTAAAACTATTTGAATTTCCGTCATGTTTCAATGTGACAGAATCTACAATACCTTTACTGGACGAGCATCTTATGAATAAACTTGCTCACAGTGAAATGTTATATAAATTCGTATCCAGTCCTCAGAATGTTTCAGTGAAGATGGAATATACAGAAAAAGCCGATAAGGAATTTTCTCCTTCCAGTCCTTACCCTTCATTTAAAGTTTTAAAAGACGGTCAGAAAAATTTTAATGAAGATGTGAATTTTATGTCCCTTTATGTCACTCCTCTTGAGAAAAAAGAAGGACTTTCTCAGGATGAACAGGAAAACTGGAGTGCCCAGGGAGTGGTAGCTTTTCACAGGGAACTGGTCAGAATATACAGAAAAAATCTGAAAGAAATTTCCGGTATTGACGGAGATAACTATTATTATTTTCTGCAGAAAGCCGATAATAAAAGCAGTGTAATTATCAAACTTCCCAGAAATCCCATGGTTTTTTCCGACTGGCGTCATAATGATATGCCGGCAGATCCGGGACATATGTTTTTAAGCGGACTTCTGCTTATATACAGGACTGAATATAAGAATCAAGATACCTGTAATATAGAGAAAATGACAGTAGACTCTGAAGATTTCTTTAAAAATTTCAGTAAAGAAAAAGCCACTGTCTTTGAAGTCGGATCTGTTGTGAGGATTTAATCTGTCAAAAAGGAGTTGTCCAAAATTTTTTGGACAACTTCAGATTTATTATTCAATTGTTATTTTATAATCTACAGGATAAGGTTTTACACCGGAATTTATAACTACCAGAAATAATTCTGATGAGTTTTTCCCTGAAATGTTTATACCATTTATACGGGAATTTAATATATTACTATACTTTTGCACTTTTTTATAATTTCCTTGTTTTTACTGACTTTATAGTTAAATAGGTTCTGGGTTCCGGGTTCTGGGTTTTAATCTTCCTGACCCAACACCCAACACCTAAAACCTGAAAATTGAATAGATTATTTTTTTACAATTTTTAAAATCTGCAAAAGTATAGTATATTAATTATTTTAAAATCGTTATTTTTTTGTTTTTGAATCAGATAAACTCCTCCGTTTTTTCTGTTTATCCCTTCTATGCCTGTAATTTTAAAAGTGTCTCTATCGGTAAATTTATATAAACATGAAGCTTATGTTTATAAACCTGTCCATCTGTTGAGATTATAAAAGGTTCAAGATCATGTCTTTTAAGATAACGGTCATCTAAAGGAAAGCCCAGGTTTATTGCATCGTAATAACTTTCTTCCAGATATTTTCCCCCGGCAATAATCTCTTCGTCACAGGCACCATGAAACTCGTCTTCTTCTATGGGAATATAATATAGAACAAAATGTGCTGTCGTGTAAGTCGTCCATCTGTAACTGTCAGGAGGTGAAATATTCTCGTCGGAATTTTCTTCTGACGAAGTACATGGAAAAGATAGAAAAATTATTAATAAAATAGTGGTTATGACTTTTTGACAGTATACTTTCATAAATGAAAAATTCTAAAAATTAAAGGTAAATCCTTTAATCTGTCAAATTTTATTTATAGATAAATTTGTCTATATGTGTAACAGGATTATAGTGTATTTCATAACCTGCGACTTGAGAATATAATGAATTATACATAAGAAGGAGACTGATTCTATGAATGAAATAAAATTATTAAAAGAAAACTGGCACAGCGAAACAGTTGAACAGGGTTTGTCTTATTTTAAAACTGATATAAACGGTCTTTCTGAAAAAGAAGCACGAGAACGTCTTCATGAATTCGGAGCAAATGAACTGGAGGACAAGAAAAAAGAGTCTATTTTTATGATGCTTCTTGAGCAGTTTAAGGATTTTTTAATTATTGTGCTTGCAGTGGCAGCTATTATCTCCGGTATTAAAGGTGACTGGGTTGAGGCACTTACTATTATCATAATAGTAATTCTTGCAGGTCTTATGGGATTTATTCAGGAATATCAGGCAGGAAAAGCTATTGAAAAACTCAAAAAAATGGCTGCTCCTAACGCCACTGTAATAAGAGGAGGAGAAGAAACTGTCATACCTTCACGGGAGATTGTACCGGGAGATATATGTTTGATTAAAACAGGTGATATGATACCGGCAGACGCAAGGCTTATAGAAGCAACAAATCTTAAAATAAACGAAGCATCTCTTACGGGAGAATCGACTGCCGTAGAAAAATCCGTTGAACCGGTTGAACAGAAAGAGACATCCCTTGGAGACAGGAAAAATATGGTTTATACAGGTACAAGCGCAACTTACGGTAGAGGTAAAGCTGTTGTTGTTGCAACAGGTATGAATACGGAATTCGGAAGGATTGCAGGGCTTCTTCAGAGTACTCAATCAAGGAAAACTCCTCTTCAAAATAATCTGGATCAACTCGGAAAACAACTGGGTATATTTTCTTTAATTCTTGCCGCTATTATTGCCGCTATTGGTGTTATAATGGGCAAAGAGATACAGAAAATGTTTATATGGGGAGTTGCCCTTGCAGTGGC
>JBEHWP010000231.1:0-8698 GCA_040217665.1 Vulcanimicrobiota bacterium | reverse complement strand
ACCATCCTGTTTTTCATCGAAAACTTCTATAGCCCCGGTTGCAGCTCCGTTAAAAGTCATCTTTCTTTCCAGAGTAAAAGCTCTTCTGTTCTGTCTGTCTCTTATAACACCGGAGATTTCATTCCTTGAAACAGAAGGATTAACTCCCCTGTATGTTTTAATAATAAACAGGACATTTTTACCGCTATCATTCATAACCAGTGAAAAAGGAATAAAAACAGACCATTGAAAATCCCTGTCATCTATTATCCCTATGACACGAAAACTGGTATCATTGATATTTATATATGTATCTACCGGATTATTGTCTCCGAACAATTCCGATTTGAGCCTGTCAGATGTAATCAAACATACCCTGTTTCTGTTTTCTATATCTTCAGAACTAAAAAAACGACCTTCCAGAAGAGCATGAGGCAGTTCATATTCTCCGGAAGTTCCTATGACAGATGCTTCTGCAATATTATGATTAAAAGTTATTTTTATCTTCCCTCTGTCAATAAAAGGCACTATTTTTTCAACAGTAGAACATTTACTTTTTATATCGATTAAATCACCTGCTGTAAATCTTGCACCTTCTAAAAAATGTGCAGCTCCGGTGGTGCCTGAATATAATGAAAATATATGTGACAGATCTCTGTCAGAGACATGTTTTTCATCAACCAGTCCTCCTGTAGCCTGTCCCAGGCTGAGTATGCCTATTGCAGTTGCAATACCGAGACTCAGTCCGAATATAGAAAAAAAAGATCTTATTTTATTTTCTTTTATGCCTTCTATAGCTTCAAAAAGATAATCATATATTTTCAGAGTGCCTCTGTATCTTATATCATAAATAATAAAAGACAGGGTTACTGTAATTACTACAAAAATTACAGCCTCATAATGATACAGAAAAAAAATCAGACAATTCTGAAAAAAATTATTCCCGTCAAGAAGGTTACCTATAAAAGAAAGAATGGAAACTAAAATTTTAAGAGGATATGGTAAATTTTCAAAGTATCTTTCACTTTCTAACATAAATTAATCACCTTCTGATTGCCTGAGGCAATCCACTACAACAGAGTATTCATGTTCTACAAAAAAGCCACTCAAGCCTTATGGAGAGAGGATTTGAATATAAAAATTCTCTCTCCAAACTATCTTTATTTCCTCATTTTTTACCACAACTTTTTCTATTAAAATTTCCAAAATTTTTCTTTTTTCCTGAAGACTTGAGTTTTTCCATGCATCGGGAACTGCATTTATAAAATTCTTAAATTCTTTGTTTATTATAACAGGTTTTTTCTCTTCTTTATAGCCTTCCAGAGTTTCTTCCAGGGCTTTTTTTTCCTCATGAAGATTTCGTATCCTCTCCCCTATTTCTTTGATTTCCGCTGTAGAATCCACCTGATATAAGTCAAGCAGTTTATTTATCTTTTTATTTAAATCCTCTATTCTCTTTTCTATTATCTTTTTTTCCCTGACCGGCTCTTTTTTCTCAGGAGATTTTACCTTAAATTCTTCAATAGACAGATGTAATATCTTTTTTTCGATTATAGAATCCAGGTTTTCCTCTCTCCATATCTTGTTTTTGCAGTTCGGGTCTTTCACCATATGCCTGGTTCCGTTTCTCGAATAACAAGTGTAATACCTGTAATTCTTTGTTTTTGTTCTATCACATCCAAGACGAATTGCATATCTGCCACCACAGAAACCGCAGAAGAGCATCCCTGAAAGAAGCGAATTAGGCGTATAAACTTTTGTGTTCATACTTTTTCTATTTCTCCTGATTGCTTTTACCTGGTTGAATGTTTCTTTACTTATTATTGGCTCATGCTGTCCTTGAAAGATGCTATTTTTGTGTCTTATCTGTCCTGTGTAAATCGGATTTTTCAGTACATTTACCACAGAAGACCCATGTATCCAGCTTCCCTTCTTATGTTTATACCCTTTACTCCTCAAAATTTCTGCTATTTTTCGGGTTCCGTGCCCCTGGAGATAGAGATAATAAATTTCCCTTACCTGCAAAGCCTCATATTCATTAATAATAAGTTTCCCCTCAATATAATCATATCCTATGGGCGTACCGGAGCCGTGGTAAAGTCCTTCTTTCGCCCGGCCCTCTTTGCCCATCTTTAACCTTTCCTTAATCGTCATTCTTTCATTTTGGGCAACAGAGGCGATCATGTGAAAAATCATTAATCCGTTTGGCGTGGCGGTGTTTATGCTTTCAGTAAGAGAAACAAATGTTATATGGTTGCTTTGAAAAATTTCTTCTATAAAACGGCAAGCATCCAGAACCCTCCTGCTCAATCTGTCCAGGCGATATACAAGAACTATATCGAAATTTTCTACTTCTGATATAAGTTTCTGTAAAGCCGGCCTGGCAAGATTTTCCCCGGAATAGCCAGGGTCAATGTAAATATCGTAAATCATCCAGCCCTGGGCCTTGCAATGATTTATTAATTTTTCTTTTTGTTCCGGAACGGAATAGCCAGCCTCTGCCTGTTCCTGAGTGGATACTCTTATATAGATTGCTACTCGTTTCATTCTGACTCCACCGGCTTTTGAGTGCCTCTTTCTTTCATGATTTTACCACGCTCCATGACGAATTTCTTCTTTAAATAATTATACACCAAACTTTCAGAACAATTATATTTTTTTGCTATAGTTGTAATGCCGAATTTCTTTTTATAGAGTTCCTCCCACTCAGGGTAATATTTTGAATATTTTGTCCTGCCTTTTACTCCGGATTTGTCCAGGAGGTCGAATACTGCCTGGCGGCTTACTTCGAAGTAATCGCCTATTTCCTGGTATGTATGTCCTTCTTCTCGTAATTTCCGGCAGATTTCCAGATCTAATTTTTTCACAGGTAAAATCCTTACTATTGTATTTTATTATAGTATAGTACAAATAACAATAATATGTCAAGTTTTGTTTGTAAGAAAAATAAAGATAATTCTGTTTGGAAGGCAATGCCGGGAAGTAATGAAAAAAATAGGCAGGAAAATAAAAAGACCTGAAAGAGTAATTTCTAATTTGTAGAGAAGCGGATTGACGGATTATTTGATACCCCTCGCCCAGGGCGGCCCAAAAAAAATCTTTCTGACTCGTCTGGAAAATTATAGTTTTTTATGATAAAATATTCTTCATATAATCTATATATTTAGGTTATATAGAAATGTCCGCTCCAGGCATTTTGTTTGTGAGACGCTTGCTTTGGGAGGCGGGATTTTCTATTTATGAAGGATTTATTTATTTTGAATTTGCTTTCCGGAATTTTTTGTTTGTTCTTTACAGTAATTTTTTAATTCTTCGGCTCTCTTATCATGACCATAACATGAGCCACAATATGTCTCGGTTAGCCCATCATAAAAAGTAATGACAAGACCACCAATTGTATTTAAAGAAGCTTTTTGTACCCCTGATGGAACAGGAAGAGATGGCACGCTCACTTTTTTATTTAACCAATCTACAGTTTTTTGTCTGGCTGCGTCTTCTCCAAATTGTTTTTTACAAGCATCGTGATATCTATATATTACCAATAATTCTTTATTGTGACGCGACGTCTTATCAAGCATTGAAGTTAGATTTGTTTTTTTAGTATTACATACTGGAGTTGCTTTTATAGTAAAGGATTTTGTAGTGTCTGGTTTTTTATAAGTCCAAACTCTGACAGCTATAACAATCATACACAATATGACTATTAACTCAATAAAACCTATACTTTTTCTCATCTGAATACCTCCCTGCAGATATTATATCATTCTGTATTCATTCCTGATGTCGATATATTTCTATTCATTACTTAAAACTTCCCAATGGCCGCTTCTGGCAGAGCCGATACGTTTGATTAATTTTAATTTTTTTAATTTTCCAATATTATTTTCAATTGAAGTCGTACTGATACCTATTAAATTAGATAATTTTTCAATTGTAATAGAGCTATCTTCTATCAGCAGCAAAACAATTTTAATCTGATTATCTCCCAACTTTCCCCCAACTTTCTCCCAACTTTCTCCCAACTTATTTTGCAATAAATTTAACAACTCACCCCTTGTAGTAACAACGTGTTTTTCCAGAAGGTCAGTTATGTTTCGGGTAGTTTTCAGGGTAGTTTTTGGGGTAATATCTTCTCCATAATTCTTCTTTAAAAATGTAACTCTGAAAGCAATCCCCGGCTCACTCCATTTAAATTCTATTTCGGGATAATTCTTCAAATCTTCTGAAATAATCTTCAATCCATTGCCCCATTGTTCTATAATACCCAGTTTTTTAAATACTCCGGCAATAATTTTATTTCTTATCTCTGATTGCCCTGCTTCCATCAAATTAAAATCAACTGAGGGCATCAACTTACCCGGGCTGGTTATTTCAATTTTGTCATCAAATACAGCTATTTTTATATCTTTGCCGGAAAGTGAATAATCTCTATGGACAATAGCATTTCTTACCACTTCTCTTAAGGCTTTAATCGGATATTCCCACCGATCTTTCCTGTACACTCCTTCGTAACCTGTTGTACCTTCAGAAATATGTCTCAGGATAAACTGAAACCCTTCTTCCGATTGCTGTGAAATATCAGCACTTATTGTTTTTTTATCAATAAAATTACCTGGTTCTGTTCCTTTAAATCTTGCACATTCGATTTTTGCACAGGGGAAAATCTCTGTCCTGACCTGATCCTCAGAGAGTAAAATCAGAGCATAAGTAGGAAAATCTATATCATTTATCCTGTTAAAGAGGTTAAGTTTTGAAAGAATTTCCTTGTTTATTTTCTCCCCGGTTTTTTTCTCAAAAAAATTACTAAAATTATTGAACTCAAGTTCTTTTAATTCTTTATGAAAATATATTTCACTATCGAAAGATTTATTATGTTTAATTCTTTCCAGTTGCTCCACAATCTCAAGGGATGCCTGTCTGTTTGTTGAGCCAACTCTTATGTAAGTCCCGTCTCTTTTGCCTTTCTCTTTCAGATGATATGGCGGCATATTGCCCCTGAAAATTCGAATGCGTAAAACATATTTATTTTCTATATTCAAAATACTTATTTCAGGCAATATCAGGGGATGGCACTGATCAAAAATAATATTACTCACCTGTTCTTCAAGATGCATAATATTATTTTCATCCACTCCTACAATACTGCGTGGATTGTCTTTTATGCCAATAAAAATAGTCCCTCCTGCATCATTGGCAAAGGATATAGCAGTCTTTGCCAGTTCAGCTTTACCAGGATTTCCTTCTTTAAATTCAATTCTTCTTCCTTCTACCTGATTTATAATATCTTTAATTTCCATTTTTTTACTCCATAAATTTAATTATATCTCCTGATTTATCGGTAAGGAACATATATTCTATTATTGTATTTTTTTATAATAATATTATACACTGAAATTTAAAGAAATAGAAAAATTTTCTATGGAAATTTATAAACCGGCAGGAGGTACACCGCATGGATTTATCTTAGAACCTATTGTATTTGCCGTTGCCAGGCACATAGATAGGTAACATGGATATGCTGCCCGGGTAATTTGAGAACAGCTTGTTACTCAAAGTCAATACATCTACCAGGATGTTCTTCGTCTAATCATCTTATTAACTATTAAACAGAAAAGATATGCGAGTTTAAGTTGCTGAAGTAATTAAAACCGGTTGTTTAGACCAGTGCCTTACCATTGGCAATATCCCCTTTATGGTGGAGATAACAGGAGTCGAACCTGTAAAAGTATGTAAGCAACTTGTGTTATAGCATATCTTTTCTGTCATAATAGTCGCCGGGCCGTAAATAATATTCCCTTCTATAAGGAATATTTCACCATTTCCGGAAGAAAATTTCCTGCCGGGCCATGGCGGATGGCGAAGATGGATAGGATGCAATGGGAAGGGATTTACTGGTATGACTGATAAGCCGGTCAGTGCCGGGAGATTGAGAGACGCGGTGGGGAGGGTTTTGATTAAAGGAAGGTAGATAAAAATTTTAAGTCGTAAATCTATATTTTTCCACAGCAGCTTTTAAACTTAATAGGAGTTCCATCGGCTTTCTTTTTCCCACAAGGGCAAGGGGCATTTCGCCCTACCTTTCCCTGGGATGGTGAATGCTTTTCTTTTCCAAAATCTATTTTTTCAATAGAAGGATATCTGAAACTTACTGACGTTTTTCTATTAAAATTTGTTATTACAAAATCTCCCTGTGTTATAATGTCCATTCCGATAATTATATTAAAATTACCAATAGTGTCAGGGCATTCTGATACTGTAACTCCGCAAAACACCACTTTATTTGGTAGATATAAATCAATGATATAAGTGTGCCTTGTGCTCTGCCCTCCGGCATGATTAACCCTGACGGCACCTGTTGGAATTAAATTAAGTTCTTTTGCTATGCTCTGCGTGATTACGCTGTTTGTTGCACCTGTATCCCATAATGCCTTTGTTTCTGTAGGTGTTGGGTTCTGAACGGAAGTAGAAAGAGAGCTTTTTGCTACCCATGCCGATGTGATAATATGAGGAATTAACCCTGGATATTCTACGGTAAAACCCTGAACTTCTATAATGTTCATTCGACAAATAATCCTTGAGTGGAAATAGTAATCGTGTATGCCTCAGGCCCTGGTCTGCATGGTTGAATGGCAAATGTTCCAAGTTCATGTTCTTTTTGGGCTTCAATATATGCTTCAAGAGGGGTGTTATATATTCCTATTATTTCCTGTTCTTTAATAGCCAGGACTTTACCATTATATTTCTTAACTAATTCTTTCTGGTTTTCAATGAAAAAATCTAATTCTTTTTCGAACATTTTTTCCACCCCCTATAAATTTATTATATTATTTTTCTGAATTATTGTAAAGTGGATGATCACATACCAATCACATAAAGAAAAGCTTATTCTATAAGGCCTTTTTTGTTTTTTGGCTCTGGATGGAAAAAGGAAATCACATAGTTAATAAGTTAAATGTATCGCCCCTATTATCGAATCGTAAGTAATTTGTGAAGTTTGGCCCACAGAAAAGTAAATTCTTCCTTCTTTTGTTGCATATTCCATGCACCATCCATTACTGCCATACCCCTGCCAGTTTATCCCAGGATTCCCATGGGCGTCAAACAACTGCTTTACTGTATTTCCCACACCTATCCCCTTTAAAGTTCTTATTCTTGCATCGTAAATACTGATACTTTTAATGGCCGGATTCATACTGCTGTTATCAAATGGAGACATTACGCCCACGCCCTCCTGCTGCTCCGGCGGCACGATAACACTATAAGTATACAGAATGAGTCCGCAGGGCTCCGGCTCATATTTGCTGTCGACAAAGGCAAAAGTGTCTATCGTAGTGCCATAGAGATCGGCTTTCCTGCTCATTTGAGCGAGTGCATTTTGCTTAGTATCTCCGAGTTTTATAAATGCAGTAAAAGTATTAGTAGATCGTTCAAGAGTATATATTCCGCCAGGCCGGATATAATACTCTTTTTTCCATTCAGCGAGACATGGGATAGAAGATAATATTAAAAGTACATAGACAAATAAAGCTTTTTTCATAGGCACTTCTCCTTTATTTTGTTATTTTTTATATATTATAATCCGTAAAAATCTTCACAGTAAAAAAAAGTATAAAACTTTTTTTAAATTAAGTCAAAAAGTAACATGATTAGTATATATAAATTAAATTCATTCTAAGTAAGCACCCTGAAGTTTAAGAATTCTGAATTAACAAGGGTTTCTTCAATCTTCGGATTTTTGAGTATAAAAATAAAATATTGTTACTTTTTAGAATAAAAAAGTGTCCTTTTTGACATATATCAAGGGATTACAAACAATTTGATTAATTCATGTATAGAATTTTAAAAAAAATTTAATGATTTTATAAAAGGAATTTATATCTACCATAGAGTAATATAAGCAAAATAAAATTAATGGAGAGGAAATGTGACACGGATGTCAGAAATAATGATTGTTGATGATACTGCCAGCGGTCGCTATATGATAAGTGCTTTATTAAAAGAAGAGGGCCATGAAGTAATAGAAGCTGTTGACGGGAAAGACGCCCTGGAAAAGATAAAACCTTCAGTTAAAATGGTTATAACAGACCTTAATATGCCGCATATAAACGGCCTTGAACTGGTAAAAATATTAAAAGAAAATCCTGATTATAAGTCCATCCCTGTTATTATGGTATCATCGGAATCCGAAGAAGGGATAAAGGCAGAAGGCAGAGCTGCAGGTGTTACGGAATGGATTAATAAGCCGGTCAGTGCCGGGAGATTGAGAGATTTGGTGGGGAGGGTTTTGAGCGGAGGAAGATAGAGCATAGGAATAAAAAGGAGCAATGAGGAAATTGATAAAATGGCAGGATATGTACCGGGTAATTTTATTGTGTAAATCCTTGTAATTACTTATTTTATAATGGGGTGGTACAATTTAAATTGCCGCAAGTGGTACAGTTTAATTTGCCATTGACAATTAATGATTTCCTGTATGGTAATGAGTAAAAAAATTAATATAAGTTAAAAATTTGACATTAATATTCAAAAGTAATAAAATTACATTTTACGGTAATGGTGCTGTAGAATAAATAGTTATACATAAATAGAATAGTGTAATGGATGAAATTTTAGAGAAATATAAAGAATATAAACCGAAGTTTTGCAACCCGTTTACTTGAGCAAAGAACAGATTTAAGATATATTCAAGGGAAATTTATACTCATTTCTCTAAAAGAGC
>JBEHWP010000230.1:0-8718 GCA_040217665.1 Vulcanimicrobiota bacterium | reverse complement strand
GTTAAAAAAGGACAATAAATGGTGTCTTTCCTGGAAGAAGGGTAAAGAAATATTTAAAGCCAGAAATCTTATTGTAGCTACAGACAATCCCGATAAATATATAATGTTCGGCAATAAAAAATATAGAGGCAAAATGGTTTTTTTATCTGATTCTTATGGTAAAATAAGAGTTATAAATGAACTTCCTCTGGAGGAATATTTATGTGGCGTTGTCCCCAGAGAGCTTTATTCGGAGAAGATTGAAGCAATGAAGGCACAGGCCGTAATTGCCAGGACTTACGCCATGGCCAATCTTGGCAAACACAGAGATGAAGGGTTTGACCTCTGTTCCGGTGAACACTGTCAGATTTACGGAGGACTTGAATGGGAAAAACCTCTGTCCAATAAAGCTGTATGGGATACTGCAGGTGTGGTATTGAGTTATAAAGGAAAACTTGCTTCACAGGTAGTCTATCATTCTACCTGTGGAGGACATACGGAAAATAATGAAAATGTATTTTTAACAAAACCTGTAGAATATTTGAGAGGTGTTCCATGTTATGCAGAACTTTTTCCCGGAAAAGAAAAAATATTTTTTTGTGCCCTTTCTCCTTATTTCCAGTGGAACGTGTCATGGAATAAAAAAGAATTTTATAAATTAATTAAAGATTATATATCTTCCAGGTATCCTTCATGTGAGACTGGAAATATAAAAGAAATTTTTATTTTAGAAAGAGGAATCTCAGGCCGCTGTCGTGTATTACTAATAGACGGAACAAAAAAAGATTTTAAATTGGATGGTGATGAAATAAGAAGATTATTGAAGTATAAAAATGATAAAGGGCAGTATGTATCATTGAGGAGTACTAATTTTTTTCTTACTGAAAAAGAAAATTCTTTTGAAGCTACCGGGAGAGGATGGGGCCATGGATGCGGACTCTGTCAGTGGGGAGCATGTGGTATGGCATACCTTGGTGCCGGCTATGAAGATATACTTTATCATTATTTTAAAGGAATTGATATAGATACCAATTATGGACAAAAAAATAAATAAGCTTACTGGCAATCGGCAATCAGTATACAGCATAAGCTGATCGCTGACAGCTGAGAGCTGAGAGCTATAAAGAGGTGTTTTATGGCAGAAGTAATATTAAAGAATGTATGGAAGATTTATAAAGGTAATGTAGAGGTTGTAAAGGACGTTAGCATTGATATAAAAGATAAAGAGTTTCTTGTTCTGGTAGGGCCTTCGGGATGCGGGAAAACTACTACTCTTCGTATGATAGCAGGTCTTGAAGATATAACAAAAGGAGATATTTTTATAGGTGAGAAAAAAGTAAATGATGTTTCTCCTAAAGATAGAGATATAGCTATGGTATTTCAGAATTATGCTCTTTATCCTCATATGAATGTTTATGAAAATATGGCTTTCGGTCTCAGATTAAGAAAATACTCAAAAGAAGAGATTGATAAGATGATTAATGATGCGGCAGACTTACTCAGTATAGGCCATTTACTTAAAAGGAAACCTGCAGAACTTTCAGGAGGCCAGAGACAGAGGGTGGCTATGGGAAGAGCTATTGTCCGGGAACCCCAGGTTTTTCTTATGGATGAGCCTTTAAGTAATTTAGATGCAAAATTGCGTGTTCAAATGAGAGCAGAACTTCAGAAGCTTCATCACAGACTCGGTATAACTACTGTTTACGTGACACATGATCAGACGGAAGCCATGACCCTTGGGGATCGTATAGTAGTGTTTAACGGCGGAATTATTCAGCAGGCAGATACACCTCTTGTACTTTATGGACAACCGGCAAATAAATTTGTTGCAGGTTTTATAGGAAGTCCGTCCATGAATTTCTTTGATGTGAAGATTTGCGGGAAAGAAGGTAATTTATATCTTGAAGGTGATAAACTCTATCTTAAGATTCCCGAAGAATTTGCTTCTCAACTGAAAGAATGGGTTGATAAGGAAGTTATATTCGGAATAAGACCTGAAGATATTTATGACTGGGAATTTGCCAGAGAGAAGAATGAAGAAACATCTCTTATTGCTTCCGTAGATGTAACAGAACCTATGGGGTCTGAAATATATGTTTATCTTACTATAGGTAAATATACTGTAAATGCAAGAGTTGATGCTCACTCATCCGTAAGAGTAGGAACAGAGCTTAAAGTCTTTTTTGATATGAAAAAAATGCATATTTTTGATAAAAATACTGAAAAGTCGCTACTTAATAAATGAGAGGAGTTGTTTTGGTTTAAAGTTCAGGGTTTAAGGTTCACCGTTGAAAAAACTCTAAACTCTAAATTCTAAACTCTAAATGATTATGTATATAGGAGTAATAGGGCAGGGGCAGTGTGATGATGAAACTTATTCCGTAGCAGAAGAGGTCGGGCGACTGATAGCTAAAGAAGGTGCTGTTCTTGTATGCGGAGGTCTTGGAGGTGTTATGGAAGGTGCTGCTAAAGGTGCAAGAACTACCGGCGGGATGACTATCGGTATTCTTCCAGGTTTTTCCAGAGCTGAAGCAAACCCTTACATGTCCATATCTATTCCTACAGGGTTTGGTGTGGCCAGGAATATACTTGTTGTAAGAGCATCAGACGTCTTGATTGCTATAAGCGGCGGTCATGGTACCCTTACAGAAATTTCCTTTGCCTTACATTTTGCCAAGCCTGTTATTGGTCTTTATACATGGGGGCTTACAAGAAACGGAAAAGCAGTTGAAGATATTATACCGGTAAAAACTCCGGAAGAAGCTGTCGGTAAAGCTATGGAATTTATAAAGAAAAGAGAATAGATTTATAATCGTAAGGCGTAACGGGGCACGCCTTACGGGAGGAACTGGTTCTCATAGTTTTTGTGACTGAACCTGTCATGGCCATTAGAGAAAAATAATTAATTTGTATTAACCGGATACTGAAGTCATATTTAAGAAAGATATTTATTATTATGGAAGTTATAAATGATATTCCCAGAAACCCGTTATTTCTTGACTGGCAGAAAATATCTGCCCGTCATCCTCTTACTATGATGAGATATCCTCTGTCTTTTGCAGACAGAGATATAGATTATTATCTGAAAATGCTTAAAGGGCAGCCTGATGAAGAAAATAAATTGAAATCAGTTCTCAAGTCTCTGCCTGAAAAAGATATTGTTATTTTATTTACTTCAAAACATCTTGGCAGTGGTGAGCAGGTTTATTCAGGTGAGCTGTTACATAAATTTATTTTTGCTCTTACAAAAATTTTACCGAAGCCTAAAATGATTATTTCATTGAATGAAGCTGTTGAGCTTATGTCTGAGAAATCTCCTGTTTTGGACTCTTTACGAATACTTGAAAAACAGGGCGTAAAAATTTATGTCTCAAGTTCATGTGCAGAATTTTATAAAATCTCTGACACTATAAAGATCGGTACCATGATTGATATTTATGATATATCCAGTTATATTCTGAATTCTGCCAGGGTAATTTCTCTGTGAAACATAGTGAGTTGTGAATATTGAGTAGAACAGTATAGTTTCTACTCAATATTTTTTCTGGTGCCTTCTGTCACACATTGAATTTCATTTTTTTTACAGAAAATATTATTTTTTTTACAGAAAATACTGTTGATCTATCTCCATGATGTGTGAAATCTCTCAAATAAAATAGCTTGCAATAATAATAAAATTTTTGTATAATAGGAAAATTACAGGTCAATCAGACCTGTACCACGATAGGGCCTTCCTACTCTTATAGAGTCGCATGGCCAAAGGAAGGAGGTGTTCTGGTTTTGGTGAGAAATTATGAGACTATGTATATCATTGATTCTGTTCTTGAAGAAGAGGCAATTGAACAGCTAACAGAAAGCATTAAACAGCAGATTACGAATTTTGGCGGTACCATAGTAGAGGTAGATTTCTGGGGAAAGAAAAAATTAGCCTACGAAGTAAGAAAACGTTTTGAAGGTATATATGTAGTCATTAAATTCCAGGGTGAATCAGGTATAGCCAACAAACTGTCTCATTTCTTAAAGATTAATGATAAGATTTTACGCTACATTGTTGTACTGGAAGAGTAGTGGGGAGGTGTTTTTTTGTATAACAAGGTGATTTTAGTTGGCCGTTTAACCCGGGCTCCCGAATTGAAATATACCAATACAGGAATTCCTGTTACCCGCTGCAGTATTGCTGTTAACAGGAATTATAAAAATGCTCAGGGTGTTTATGAAACAGATTTTTTCAATGTTGTCTTCTGGAGAAAACTTGCTGAAATATCGGCAAAATTTCTGAAGAAAGGCAAACTTGTATTGATTGAAGGTCGCCTTCAGACTCAAAAATATCAGGCTCAGGATGGTTCACAGAGAACATCTTTTGAGATACAGGCAGATCAGATGCAAATGCTGGATTCAAAAGGAAAAGAAGATGGAGAAATGGCTCCTCCCTTTGGAAAAGACGGCGGGTCTGCTCCTGATATTCAATCAGATATGGATTTCTCCGGTAAAGATGATGATTTCGGTAAACCGGGACATGATGATGTAGATTTTGAAGATGTTCCTTTCTAGAAAAGCTTAAGGAGGTGTCAACTGTATGCCATGATATTTTCATGGCAGCAGAAGCAAGTGGCTACAAAGAAACAGAAAAAGGTAAAGAAGCCAAAAAAGAAAATTTGCAATTTTTGTGCTGACAGTGTAAAAAAAATAGATTATAAAGATGTGCCGAAATTACGTAAATTTACTACTGAAAGAGGTAAAATACTTCCCAGAAGAATTTCCGGTAACTGTGCACATCATCAGCGTATATTGACCATAGCTATTAAAAGGGCCAGAAGTATTGCTTTGCTCCCTTATACGATGGAATAGGCTGATGTAACTCCCCATTCCTCCCACTGTACTGTGGGCTGGTTAGTTCGTGATTAATGCACCGTCATAGATCGCGATATTGGAATAATTTTAGGAGGTGTAAAGGGAGTCCGGTAGGACTTTTCATATAACAATGAAAGTAATTCTTGTAGAAGATGTTCCCAAATTGGGTAAAATGGGCGATGTTGTGAAAGTTGCCAGAGGATATGCCCGTAATTATCTGATGCCAAGAAAACTTGTTCTTGAAGCAACAGATGGCAATATAAGGCATATGGAAGAAAAAAAGAAGGTTGAAGATAAAAAATCCAGGAAGCGTCTTGAAGAATTCGCTAAGCTTGTTTCAAAATTAGAGGGTATGAAGGTTATCTTTAAAGTCCGTGTTGGAGAAGAAGGTAAATTATATGGTTCTATCACCAGCAAGGATATTGCAGAAAAGATACTCGCTGACTCTGGTATTGAAATAGACAGAAGAAAGATAGTTCTTGACGATCCTATAAAAGTTGTAGGCCATTATACTATTCCTGTAGTCTATCACAGTGAAGCAAAGGCAAATATTTTGCTTGACGTTCAGGAACTTGTAGAACAGGAAACAGTTTAAACAGTGACCAGTGACCGGTGAGCAGTGACCAGTAAAACCGGTTTGTAGTTCATGGTTTATGGTTTAAGGTTAGTCTTTAAATTCTCAACATTAAACTTATTATAACTGATCACTGATCACTGATCACTGATCACTGAAAAGGATACCCGGCATGGAGGGAGACTTTTTAAATAAAATCCCACCCCGAAGTCTGGAAGCTGAGCAGGCTACTCTCGGTTCTATGCTCATAGAACCGGACAGTATACCGATAGCTACTGAAATATTGCGGAGTGAGGATTTTTATATTGAAGGCCATCAGATAATTTTTAAAGCCCTGTGCTCTTTATATGAAAGAGGTGAACCGGCTGATATTATTACTTTAGACGGTGAGCTAAGGAAGCTGGGAAAACTCGAAGTAATAGGAGGACTGGGCTATTTAACGACCCTTACAAATACAGTCCCTACTGCGGCCAACATTGAATATTATGCTAAAATTGTGTCGGAAAAGGGACTTTTAAGGGATATAATAAAGACGGGTACAAAAATAACAGAACTCGGCTACAGGGAAGATAGCAGTGTAGATCAGGTAGTAGACAGTGCTGAAAGTATGATTTTTCAGCTCGGTCAGCGTCAAAAAGTTCAGGACTTCATCCATATGGGTTCTGTTATGAAAGAGAGTTTCAGAAAGGTTGAGCGTCTCTATCATAATAAATCTCATGTTACGGGTGTAACAAGCGGTTATGCAGAACTTGATCGTATCACTGCCGGATTTCAGCCGGGAGAGTTGATTATTCTAGCTGCCCGTCCCGGTATGGGAAAAACTGCCCTCGCTTTGAATATAGCCCAGCTTGTAGCTGTAGAAGAAAAATTGCCTGTTGCAGTATTCAGCCTTGAAATGAGTAAAGAACAGGTGGCACAGAGATTAATTTGCTCACAGGCCATGGTAGATGCTCACAGATTAAGAACAGGCTATCTGAATTCAGATGACTGGCCGAAACTTACACAGGCCATGGCAGAATTGTCCGATGCCCAGATTTATATAGATGATACACCCGGTATCTCTATCATGGAAATGAAGGCAAAGTCAAGAAGAATAAAGATGAGAAAGGATATACAGCTTATAATAATAGATTATCTCCAGCTCATCAGCTCAACTAAAAATGTGAACCGTAATGAACAGGTAGCAGAAATATCGAGAGGTTTGAAGATTCTTGCAAAAGAACTCTCTATTCCTGTTATAGCTCTCTCACAGCTTGCCCGTGCAGTAGAAAGCAGAACAGACAGAAGACCCCAGCTTTCCGATCTGAGAGAGTCAGGTGCAATTGAACAGGATGCAGATATGGTAACATTTATTTACCGCGATGATTATTATAACCCGGAAACAGAGAAAGTCGGCACTGCAGAGGTTATAATAGGCAAACAGAGAAACGGCCCCCTGGGAACAGTAGAACTCCTCTATTTAAAACAATATACTAAATTCGTCAGTAAAGATAAATACGAAGTAGACGGATTTTGAGCAGTGACCGGTGACCAGTTATCAGTAAAAAAAGTGCATCACCCATCACAATTATAACGCATCACGCATCACGATAAAAAAATTATCTCTCTAAAAATCTCTCTAAAAATCTCTCTAAAATCTTGATTATTAACAATTATTATTATATAATAGGGAAACATTAAAAATCGCCGGTGTAGCTCAATGGTAGAGCAGCTCACTCGTAATGAGCAGGTTGTCCGTTCAATTCGGATCACCGGCTTTCGGCTTTTTTTATGCCATGACCGGGTGGACACAACAAATAAAGAGAAGCTTTTTCACTTTTCACTCTGCTCAACCAGTCTTCTCCATGAAATCTCACCGGCACATGGCATGCCATCAAACAGGAGTATTTCCGTATCATCTTTAACCGTTACAGATTTTGCTCCCAGGGCGGTAAATTTCTCTGAGAGAAGTTCTATATTATAAAGTCCTTCCATATTCCATTGATTGTCTGAAAAAGGATTTTCTGACATATGCAATCTGAAATTTAGTTTCCCTAAAACAGCAGTCTGAGTATCTATTGCTACAACAGGTATGTCCCGGTAATCTCGTCTTATATACTCTAAATGTTCCGGTATACCGTATTCTTCATAATGAACCTGAACATTTCCCGGGAACATTTTCAAACCTTCTATTTTGCCTTCAAATGTCTTTGCTTTCGGAGTATAGAGAATATTTTCCATACCCATACACATGGCACCGGCACTTACTCCCATGAGAAGGCCCCCTCTTAAGATAAATTCTTTCAGACTATCTCTGAATTTTTTTCCCGAATTTAACAGAAGGTCATGATGGCGCAATCCAGATATGGTAGACCATCCTCCTCCCAGGTATATTATATCGCTTTTATTCATATAATCTTCGAATAAATCGAGTTCTTTCTCTCTGTCAAATTCCAGATGTTTTGAACCTGTATCTTTAAGTCTGTCCTGTGTGAAATATTTTTGGGACATATCTCCTTCCATGGAAGGTATCAGGAAAAATTCCTTACCTGTTTCTTCTCTTTCTATAAAGGTATCTAACTCCTTCTGAGAACCACATGCAAAAATACCTGCTTTTACATCATTGATACTGAATTTTTCAAGGAGATAACGCTGCATTTTCCTGAAATATTCCAGCTGTCCTTCCATTTCCACACTGCCAGGCAGAAATAATAGTCTTGTATTCCTTTGTATGTGTCTCATAGCAAATGCCGGAATGGCTTCATTATCCGGATAAAAACCTTCGAAATTTTCTTCATTTGCCGCACCGTGAACATAAACTGCAGGGTATGTAATGAGACTGTACGAAGATTCTTCTCCTATTTCTTTTACTGCCATATTGGCTGAAAGAAATGCCTTTGTTTTTTCTTCCTGTTCCAGCAGTTCCCTGTAGTATTTTAACCTGTCTTTTTGATATTTCCACACTTTATGGACATAGATTTCATGAGAGTAAGGAATATCATGTTCTGTACAATATTCCGTTACCGATTCATAAAGGCTGAGAGATCTTCCACTGTCATATTTCTGCTTCAGTTCATAATGACCTATAGAATTATCATGTTTTAAGAATAATTCATATATGAGTAGATCCTGCAGAATTTTCATATGACTCTCAGGGAATATCCCCGGGTTAGCAGCCAGATAGCTACTTAATCCTTCTGTAATATTATTCTCTTCAATAAACCCTTTAAGGCCGCTTTTCCCGTCTTCTCCGTAAAGAAGTTCTTTATGTCCAACTTCCCTGTAAAGAGTTGTAAGATTATTATAGAACTTTTCCAGTCCATAAGTGTCTATTT
>JBEHWP010000229.1:0-8735 GCA_040217665.1 Vulcanimicrobiota bacterium | reverse complement strand
GCTTTAAAACTTGATCCGGAACATATATCTTCATGGCTTCAAAAAGGTATGATTTTAAATAGAATCGAAAAATATAAAGAGGCCATAGAAGCTTATGATAAAGCTATAGAACTCGAACCAGGAAGGGTCGGTACATGGTATAACAGAGGATACTGCCTTTATTCTCAGGGTAAATATGAAGAAGCTATAAGCTCTTTTAATAAAGCAATAGAACTTTCACCTGAATATTTTGACGGGTGGAACTCTAAAGGTAATGCTTTATATGGTATGGGTAAATACAGTGAAGCCATTAAATGTTATGAAAAAGCTATAAATATTAATCCTATCTCTGTATATCCATGGTATAACACAGGTCTATCTCTGGAAAATCAGGGCAATTATAAAGAGGCACTTGAATATTATGATAAAGCACTGGAAATCAATCCGAAATATGCGGAAGGATTTAACAGTAAAGGGAATTTATTATATGTGCTTCATAAATACGAAGAAGCTATCACATGTTATGACAGAGTCCTGGAACTTGAGCCGAATAATCAGGCAGTCTGGAATGATAAGGGTAATGCTCTTTATGCCGAAAATAAATATAATGAAGCCATTGAGTGTTATAAAAAAGCCGTTGAGATTGACAGTAATTATAAATATTCCTGGTATAATACGGGATTATGTCTGAGCAATCAGAAAAAATATGAAGAAGCAGCAAAATATTATGATAAAGCCCTGGAGATTGATCCCCTTTTTACCTGCGCCTTCTATTCGAAAGGATATGATTTAAGCAGCCAGACAAAATACGAAGAAGCTCTGAAATATCTTGATAAAGCAATAGAACTGGACAATAAATATATAGATGCCATTTACAATAAAGCTTACAGTTTAACCTGCCTCGGCAGGCTCGATGAAGCAATAAAATGTTATGACAGAATAATAGAAATAAATCCTGAAGCTACATATGCATGGTGCGACAGAGGAAATTTATTCTCTGACAGAGGTCAATATGATGAGGCTATCAGGTGTTTTGATAAATCAATAGAGATTGCCCCTGATTACTCTGACGGATGGAATAATAAAAGCTGGATTCTTAAAGAAACAGGGAAATATAAAGAAGCTATGAAATGTATTGATAAAGCTCTTGAACTTGACGGGGAAAATTATGCTTACCTGGACACAAAAGGGGTAATCTTATTAAAAGAAGAAAAATATGATGAAGCAATGAAATGTTTCGACAGAGCACTGGAACTTGAACCTGATTGTGCGGAAATACTGGTTAATAAAGGACAGGCTTTATGGGGGTTAAAAAAATATGATGAAGCAATAAAATGTTTCGACAGAGCACTGGAAATTGAACCTGACTGTAAAGATGCGAAAAATTGGAAGGAAAAAGCTTTGGAGGGGGAAAGTAAGTAGTGAATAGTGAGTCGTGAATAGTGAATTCAGGGGCTTTTTACTAAACCCCCCGGGATGAAATACGCATCACGCATTAAGCATCACCCTTCACGATTATAAGGTATTTTTTTAAAAAACCATTGAGTTTATAAATATTATCTGTTATATTATTTTTATTCTAAATAAAAAAATAGGAGGTCAGTTATGTCTATAGTTACAAAAATTAATGCTCATTTTAAAGAGATCCTCGGCAAAGGTGATCCGGTAAATGAAATGAAGAACCTTGCCATAGAAATGGCAAAATATGATATGACGATGAAGGGCAAACCATTCCCTACTTTCTTAAAGCCCTATATGGTATCTAAAGAAGCAAAGCCTTCTTTTAAACATGCCACCAATAATATTATGTCTGCTATTGAAAAAGTAGCAGAAGCATTCTTTACAGATCCGAAATTCAAAAATCTTCTGGAATTGAAAGATCTTGTTGAAAAATATGCGAAAATGAATCAGGTATATCCCAGAAGACAGATAGTTTCCCGTCTTGATGCATTTTATATGCCTGAAAACGGAGACATAAAATTCATAGAATTTAACTGTGACAGCCCTTCCGGTATGGGATGGCATGATGTAATGGTTGACATGTTCAAAGAACTTCCTACTATGAAAAAAGCAGGGGAAACCTTCAAACTGGAAGCTGATAAATTCCTGGATACCCATACAAAAATGCTTCTTAAAAAATATCACGAATTCTGTAAAGCAAAAGGTGAAACACCGGTATCAGATCCACTGTTCGCCATAGTATGTGCCAGTGATTCAACAATCCTTTCCGATGTAAAGGTAATAGTAGACACTCTTATACAGAAAGGCCATAAAGCCATATATGCAGATCCGAGAGATTTTGCCTATGACGGAAAACATCTGACAAAAGACGGACATGTTGTCCATGTAATATACCGTGATGCAGTTCAGGAATTCCTTGATGCACCTTACTACGGCCACACAGATGCAGCCCTTAAAGCCTATGAAGACGGAAATATCTGCTTTGTAAATCCCTTCTGTTCCCGTGTAGGCGGATTAAAATCAGTTCTTGCCATCATGCATGACGACAGATTTTCCTATCTCTTTACAGAAGAGGAACTGGAAGTTATTAAAAAGTATATTCCATTTACACGCCTTGTAAGAGATCTGGAAACAGATTATCACGGAGAAAAAGTAAATATCCTTGATTTAATCAAAAACAACAAAGAAAAGCTTGTCTTAAAGCCGAATTCCGGTTATGGCGGACATGGCGTAATGGTAGGCCCTGCCGTGACAGATGATGAGTGGAAAGACACTTTAAAGACTGCAATGGAACCGGGTAACACCTATGTGGTACAGGAAATGGTTCCTATACCGGCAGACGAATTCCCTGTAGTAGATGAAGGTAAATTCATGGGATTCCAGGCAAAGAATGTAAATATCAATTTCTGGGCCTATGACGGAGAATTCGGAGGAGCCTATGTAAGAGCCGCTGCCGGCGCAATAATAAATGTTCACCAGGGCGGAGGCATGGTTCCCGTATTTTATGTAAGCTAAAAACGTAATGCATAATGCGTGATGCGTAATGGGAGGTTATTGTTACACATCACGCATTATTTTTTTATCCTTCTACGACTCTTGGTTTACACAATTCATCTTCTTTTACTGCAGACCTACCGCAGGCTTCACAGTAATAACTGATTTTTGCCAGTTTCGGTTTACAGAGATGGGCCTTCTGAGCAGATTTTTCTCCGCAGTAATCACATACATATATTTTATCTGCTTCAACCGGTTCACAGAGATGCCCCTTGTCAGGAGCGACTGCGCCGCATGTTTTACATGTGTGTAATGCCATAATAACACCGCCTTTTTTTTATTTCGTGACGTATAGTTACTTTCATAACTTATTAGAAATTAAGTGCTTCGTGACACGTAACGCTTGAAGCGAGGATTATATGTAATTTGTTATGAACTACACTATAACTAACTATAATATTCAAAAATTATCAAACAAATCCTTCAGCAATATGTTTTTCCATATTCAAAAGATAGTGTTTTTTACGACAGGTACTTTCACTTCTAATGAAAACTATACTTAATTTTATAAATCTGTTAATTAGCGTCATTACTATGTCTCGCATTACGCGTCACCCGTCATGCTTCTACTTATCGGCCATCCATGAAGTTTTAAGTAATTCCGCCACTTTATCCGGTTTTTCCTTTGCCATACTGGTCAGTCGTTCAAAAGATTTGAATGTGGAAGGCCATGCAGTTCTTCCGGCTTTATCACTTACGAGATCAGTGATTGAATTAATTCCTGCAGACGGGCCTGTTGTAAGACAGAGTTTAATTTTTGCGTTATTACTCTTCTTCTCTTTTATCAGGTAAAGACCGTATATTAAAAGACAGACCATTATTATAAATGTACCTGACCAGGCAAGAGTCTTCACATTAACAGGATTACTCCTGGTTGCTACCTGTTCCTGTGGTAAATTTGTTGCAGGTACAGAGTGAAACATAGGTTTATTTATAACACTTATAAAATCTCCTCTGCCTTCATCGATACCTACAGAGGCAGCTACAACCTGTTTCAGATCCGGTATATATTTTTCAGGTACATTATCCAGTGCAAGGGCAACAGTTATTTTTTCGACTTTTCCTGTTGCAGGAACAATCTTTGTCTGATAGCTGTTAAGCTGATAATTAAAACGTTCTTCTATTCTGTCATAACCGTCACTTTTACCTGATACTGTTTCTCCGTTACCTTTATTATATTTTTCTCTCAGTCTCTCCATACTTAACACATGTACTCCATTACTATCGGGTACAATCTCATCTCCCAGTGGCCTGAAACTTCCGTCCTGATTGACCTGTCCTATTGAACGACCACCTATGGTAATAACTCCGTCACTGACTGTATCATCCTGTATTTGCGACATTTTTTCACCATTACTGCCCGGGTTTCCGTAAACAGTCATCATTCTCTCTGTACCGTCAAAATTAAGGGATACATTCACAAGTACCTTTGAATGGCCTTTACCGAGTATACCATCAAGAAAATCCTGGGTATTTTTTGTATATTTTTCCTGAAGTTCATACTGACGTGCCTGTCTTACATCCAGAGGAAGAGTTCCATTGGGGTCATCACCTGCTATTACAGTATCAGAAAGGATTTTACCACTTTCATCCACTACCACTACATTCTTTTTCTCAAGTCCTTCAAAGGAATTGGCTACAAGTGCCATTATGCTCTCTGTTTTTCCGCTGTTTATTTTATAGCCGTCTTTTGTTTCTATATATACCGAAGCTTTCGCCGGCTGTCTTCCTTCTTCGTTTTCAAAGAGAGAATCTCTGGGAGGGACTATGCGGACAGTGGCTTTCTTTATACCTTCCATATTTTTTACGTCTCTTGCAATCCTCTGTTCAAGTTCTATTCTCCGGGCATCTTCTATCTGATCCTGTGTCGAACTGAAACCTGTTTCAGGAACATTAACTTCACTGGAAGGAAGTCCTTCACCGGCAAGTTGATCCTGTATGGTACCGGCCAGGTCTCTTCTGACAAGAATAAAAGATTTTTTATCTGCTGTCTGAACGGCGAAATCCACTCCTTCTTTATATCCTGAATTACTCAATATATTCCTCATCTGATCAATCTCGTCTGCCTCTATGGTGTTATTGTAAATAGAAATTAATTGCCTGTTAAAAAGATAATTATTATATAACAATCCTCCTGTTATAAACATGATAAAAATTATACAGGCTCCTATCTTTATAGAGAGAGGCCAGCTTTTAATTACGGTAACAGGATTGAAAAACTTCTGTTTGTCTGACATATTGTTATACCTCCTTAAAATTTTCTTCTCACCTATTCAGTCGTAAAGGATTTCAAAAAATTCCTATAAAAAAAAATTTTTTACATAATATATCTATAATCCCTGTTAAAAATAATGAGCAGTGAACTGGTGGGACTTTTCCCGCTCACTGCTCATTTACCGGAACTTCACAACCCGGTTATGTATTATTTATGCTTACCTCAGTAATAGTATTCTTTCTTGCGTCACATTACATGTTAATCATAACGATGTTTACTTTTTATCAGACGATTTATCTACCGCTCCTTCAGATTTTTCAACGGAAACTTTTTCCCTGGCAACTTCCTCTTTAATTACCTGAAGAAAAACACCTATGAACGGAGCTATTATCTCTCTTGTATCAGGATCAGAAAGTAATTTATTTAAATCACCTTTTATTTCTCCTTTTATATCAGAAGATTTTTCCGCATATTTCTCCAGAACATTCATGGTTAAATCTACAATCTTTTTTTCGCTATCTGTTACATTTCCTTTGTCGGTAGAAAATTTAACAGATTCCTTTACTGTTGCAATTGCTTCGGAAAAAATCCTGTCAATGGCTTTTTCTCTGACACTCGCATCATCACTTGAAAGTTCTTCCGTAAGCTTATCGGTTCCCGTATGGCCCACTGCTTTTTCCGTATTTTTCACTGCTTCTTCCGCATACAAAACAGTCATATTAAGCATAGCAAGTAAAAAGATAATACCTATCAGTTTTACTCTCATAAAAAAAACACCTCCGCTTTATTTATATACCGGCGAGCATTTAATAAAAACATTTTCCTCCGTTACGCGTCACGGGGATTACCTGTGAATTATTTATGCTCAACCCGGTAAATATAAGGTTGCCAGGCAAAAGACATTTTGTTAAAGATTCCGTCATTAACCGACAGATTGGTAATAACAATATTGTCTTTTACCTGTTACCGTGACGAAATAAAAATTCCTTTTTTCTATTTTTATTAGGCGGATAATTTTTTAATTATTAATTTCCATTAGAAATACTTTTTTTATTCCCTTATTCATGATAATATTCAAAATAAAGAAATAACAGAGAAACTGTAACTTATATTTTGCATAGAAAATTGCATTACTGAAATTCCATGACCATTTATCCATGTAAAATCCTGTAGTCTCTATAATAAAAATTCCATATGAGTGAAGGAGAATAAATATGAAATATATCTATATAGGCAGTTGTGTATTATTCACATTAACATTAATAATTATGATGCTGTTTGAATCAGGGTATCTGCCAGTTTTTTTCATACTGGCCATAGGTATATCAGTGTTAATTTCTTTCATTATTCCTAAAGAAATGACAGCATATATTTCCGGTAAGAATTATGTTATAACACGTATATCACTTCTTCTTTTTATCCTGGGATTATGGTTTTTACTGACAGGGGTTGAATATATAGTAAGAATGAAGGATGCAAATAAATGGATACAGACACCATGTACCATAATAAAAAGCGAAAGAAGGGTTACCGGTCACGATGATGAGGGAAACAGGGATTATTACGGCTATTATATTGTTTATTCCTATAAAGTAAACAATATAGAGTATAAGTCAGACAGATATACGGAAAACAGTTTCCCTTTTGTACCTTCTCTTGCTCCTGACAATGAAGCTGATTTTGCAGCAGGTAAAAATACTGATTGTTATGTCAATCCTTCCAATCCCAAAAAAGCTATAATGCTTAAACCTTATCTGGATACGGAATCCACTATTTATTACTGTGTTCTTTTTATACTTTCTGTTTCAATGTTTGTAGCATGTGGAATACATTTTTCACAGGCTAATTCCGAAGTAAGTTTAGATAATGTATAATTAATTATCACTGTCTAACAGATGTTCAAGTCTTGTATTTATATCTTTCACATAAGAACCTTCAGGTGACAGTTCGAGATATTTATTAAAATTCTCTATAGCTTCATCAGACTTACCTTCTTCCTGGTAAATTATGCCGAGATTATAATAAATATCAGGGTAGAGACGATCTGATTTTTTTGCTTCCTCACAATAATAAAGAGCAGTTTTCATATCTTTACTGTTCATATAACAGGTTGCAATATTAACGTACACTTCAGGAAGAGAAAGATTTAATTCCAGTGCTCTCTTATAATATTCAATAGCAAGTCCGTATTTATATTCCTTCTGATAAACACTTCCGAGAGCGACGTAAACAGATGCATTGGACGGGTTTAATCTGAGTATTTTTTCAAAACAGAGAGCAGATTCTTCCAGCATGTTCTGGCTGTAATACAGCTTTCCCAGTTTAAACCAGATGCTCTGATTGAGAGGTTCAACTTTAAGAACTGTCTGATATTCTTCCCTTGCTGCCGTAAGCCATCCGTTTTGAGAATAGGCATCTCCCAGACCGGTATGAGCTTCAATAGAGTCCTCCTGCAGGGATAAAGCTCTCTCATAATTATCTATTGCAGATGGTATATCAGATTTCATCATATATATATTACCCATATTTATATAGGTTTTGGCGAGGTCCGGCTCCAGTTCTGCTGCTTTCCGGAAATATTCCATAGCCTTATCCAGTTCTCCAAGAGCAGAGCAACATACGCCCAGTCCATTATAAGCAGGTGCATAAGAGGGGTTTATCTCCAGTGCTGCAAGACATTCTGAAATCGATTTCTGAATCTCTCCTTCGCCATAATATCTCGTCGCCTCTTCATAATGAGATACTTCCGACGCAGCACATGACGGATAAAGAAAGAATATAAAAAAAACTATGGATAAAAAAACACATCTTATAATACTCATCATTTTAAAATTATTTAGATAAACTGCCCCTCCATACTTTTCATCTGAAGCTTTATTTTACGCCCTTAAAAATGAAATTTCCTATATCTTTAAATTAAGTAGTGAATAGTGAACAAACCATGGCATTAACTACCCTTCACCCTTCACCCTTCACTTTTCCCCACAGTCCATCATTCCCTGGAAATATT
Source organism: Vulcanimicrobiota bacterium (assembly GCA_040217665.1). GTDB lineage: Bacteria > Vulcanimicrobiota > SpSt-956 > SpSt-956 > JAKJGF01 > CALARM01. The sequence continues at coordinate 516 of JBEHWP010000229.1, read as the reverse complement.
AAATCTGACTTCCAATTTCTTCAGACATTCTGTCATACGGTCCTTTGTTCTGTTATCACTTTCCCTGTCTATTGCTTCCTGAAGTCTGTCAATACAATCTTTCGAGCCGGATTTTGCCATGATTTGAGCAATTTTTTCCCTTACATAACCGGATTCGTGACTGAGTCCTGCAGAAAGTTCTTCTTCACCTTCTTTGCCCATCTTTTCAAGAGCATCTATGGCAGCTTTCTGGACATAGACATTACTGTCATCTTCAACCAGATCAATCAAAGCTTTTATTGATCTTTTATCTTTTATAAGTCCCAGAGCCCTGACAGCACAGTATGGAAGCATCCAGTTATGTGATTTAAGGGATCTTATAAGAGGCGGCACTGACAGTTCTCCCATACTGGATAAAACCTGTATTGTCTGCTCTCTCAAATAGTCGTTACTGTCTTTAAGTGTTTCAATCATTTTTTCAACAAGAGATTCATCGGCAAGTTTTCCGAGCGCCTGGGCAGAAGCCATTCTGACTTC
>JBEHWP010000228.1:0-8747 GCA_040217665.1 Vulcanimicrobiota bacterium | reverse complement strand
TCTTCATGATCCGAACCTCCGCTTGCAGAAAGGGAATTTATTACAGATTCCACTGATTGAATATCACCTGTCAGTTCATAAGGCTGAACTACATAAACGTCTCCCCTGTCTTTGTATGCTACGACACCGACTCTTACATATGGCCTTGGATTACCGTCCTGAATAGAACCTATCATATTTTTCAGTTCTTCTTTTATAACTTCGATCTCATCTCCCATACTGCCTGTAGTATCAATACAGAATACTACATCTATCTTCGGATTTCCCTGCTGAGCAGGCTGAAGGTTAAAATAGGTCCAGGTTATACCTATGCCGAGCAGGAGAGCTATACCGACAGCTACGAAACTGGCATATAATTTATTGAATTTCTTTTTCTCTGCCGGAATAACCGTAACCAGAGAAGTTTCTTTAATTGAGCAGCCGCATTTGCTGCAGAAGGTAACAGAAGGATTATTCAATTGCCCGCATTCAGGGCATTTCAGAAGAGCAGACGCATAACCGCCTGTTTCAGGGTCTAACCTCAATTGAGTATTACATGAATGACAGAAAAGATTTCTGTCAATATTTCCCGATTGTCCGCAATTTGGGCACTTTTTATTATTTTCCATAATATTAAACCTCCTCTATTTTCTTGCTTTTCCCATTAGTCGCATATTTTAAATTTTTATTCCGGAACTTTCTAAAAAATTTTAAATAAAAAATTTACCGAACTGAGCATAAAGATAGTGTTTTTTTCAGGACACATAATTTCATTTTTACTGGAAATTACACTTAATTTTGTAAATCCATTAATTAGTGAATAGTGAGTAGTGAATAGTGAAAAATTTGTTTAATTTACAAATTACTGTTAACAGGGTATATATTTTTCTCCAGAGCCTCACACACCGGAAGGGTGTAGAATAAATACTACTTTTCGGATAGGTTACAGGTAAAATCCAATTTTTTTCACTTTTCACTCTGAATATTCTGTGATAAATTTCTTTATATATATAAAATCACCTGTCATCTTCAAACGCAATCCTACAAAATTTATGACACAGTTAAATTCTTGCTTTTTTTTCTCCCTTAAGTTATGATGTAACAGGAGGTGATGTAATGCATAGAACTCAGATAACGTTAGGTGATAAACATTATAAATTTTTAAAAGAGCTTTCAGGTAAGGAAAAGAAAAGTATGTCCCAAATATTACGAGAAATAATAGAAATTTATTCGGAAAAGAAAGAGGTTTTTTCTATTAAATCAATAGCTGGCATAGGAGAAGATCCGGAAGTGGACGGAAGTAAACATGACAGGTGGATATACAGATGAAGAGTCATATATTTTTTGACACAAGTGCTATATATGGATATATAAACCTGAAAGATCCGGCACATAACAGAATAAAAAATTTCATCGATAATTTTAAAGGGAGGCTATTAATTACAAATTATATTTTTGATGAGATTATAACCCTTATACTTTATCGACTCGGCCATAAAACCGCATCAACTGCAGGGAATATACTTCTGAATTCGCCGCAGATTATTAATTACCGGATAACAGAAAATGATGAGAAAGAGGGATGGAAATTATTTGTACAGAGATATGATAAAGAATACAGCTTTACAGACTGTACAAGTTTTACTATCATGAAAAAATTAAATATAAAAAAATGCCTTTCTACTGATAAACACTTCAGACAGGAAGGCTTTGAAATTGTTATACAGGAGGACTAATATGAAATCAGACACATATAAATCACTGACAGAAGGGCCTGTACCATTCGGCAAACCGGATGACTGGTACATGGAAAGATTACCTCTGAAAGCACCGGAAGGACCGGCCTTTCATATAAACAAACATGGCTATGTGGGAGCAGAGCTTGCTGCAAGGAATTTTCTTAACAACCTTGACCCTGATGTAGCGGAAAAACGTTCTTCCAGAGTTGTGTATGGAGGAAAAGGAAGGGCAGCAAGAACTGCCTTTGATGCAATGGATATGCTCTATCACCTGAGTGAATTAAAAAAAGGTGAAACACTTCAGGTGCAATCAGGAGCGGTATCTGCAGTTCTCCGTTTCGGCATGAGAAATGCCGTTCAGATTGCAAACAGTAATCTCATAGGAAGTCATGACACACAGGCTCATGAAGAATATCTGGAAAAGATTGGACTTATGATGTACGGCCAGTATACGGCAGGAAGCTGGATATATATAGGCACACAGGGTATACTTCAGGGAACGTATGTGACTTTTCTGGAAGCTATAAAAAAAGTAAAAAACAAAATCGGGGAAAGACTTCCCATAATATTGACAGCAGGTTGCGGGGCAATGTCCGGCGCTCAAGGCGTGGCCGGAACCCTTGCAGAATCTGTCATACTTGTTGTAGAACCGAGAATAGAAGCGCTCAAAAAAAGGGTTCGCTTTGCCCAGCTTGACATCATAGCAAATAATCTTGACGAAGCACTTTCTATGGCAGAAAAATCATCTAAAGAGAAAAAACCTGTATCCATAGGTTTTGCAGATAATGCAGGTACAGTGTATCCTGAACTATTAAAAAGAGGGTGGATACCTGATATTGTGACAGAACAGACATGTGCCCATGACAGACTGAAATATCTCCCCCATACTATCAGTGTAGAAGAAGCTGATGCTCTGAGCGGAGGAAGTGATGAAGACAGAAAAAAATATGTTCATCTCTCTTCTGAAACCCTTAAAATACATATTGAAGCAATGATTAGATTTCAGGACAGAGGGGCCTATGTGTTCGATTATGGCACAGGTGCGAGAAGATGGGCAGCAGAACTGGGAGTAGATATAAAAAATCAAGACAGTTCCTATAAATATCCCGGTTTTGTAGAAGATCTCATAAGAGGGGGCTATTTTGCAGAAGGGAGCGGCCCCTTCAGATTTATTGCCTATAACGGACAAGTTGCTCTTCATGCCTTTGAAGATGCCCTTATAGAAGAATTCAATGAAGAAAGACATAAAAGTTTTCAGATATGGATGAAAAAAGCAAGAACACTTAAGCCGCAGGGAACTGCTTCCCGCATATGCTGGCTCGATTACAGGGACAGGGCAAGAGCGGCGGAAATAATGCATAAACTTATACCGGAGCACGGATATATAGGAATAGGAAGGGATCATCTTGATGTAGGAGGAGCGGCATCACTGGAAAGATGCACTGAAGGACTTCCGGGAGGAGCCATAGCTGACTGGGTTATGCTCGGAGCCATGGGCGTTTCTGCAATGGGAGCAGATGTTGTATCCATTCACGGAGGGGGAGGGACAGGTATGGGCAATTCCAGAACCTACGGATATACAATCTTCCTGGATGGAACTGAAAGTTCGTTAACGATGGTGAGAAATGTCCTTTTATTCGACCCGGCCCAGGGCATAGGAAGACTTCATGCAGAAGATGTGAAGGAAACATACGGGCCTGTAAGTGAAATCAATAAAGCAGGATATATGACCATTCCTCCTTACAGGAACAGGGCAGGTCTTGTTACGTAAAAAATAAAAGGGGCAGAAAAATATTCTGTCCCTTTTTTGCACTTCAATTACAGGTAAACATAGACATTTTAAACCCTACATGCTGAAATTAAAAAGAGAGATAGAATACTCTAGAGTTTAAAAGCTGTGAGGAAACGCTGATTGTAAATATGATACCAAAATATATAGCAAATTCCACAGGTAGTAAAGAGACACTATTAATTATTTAATATTCTCCAGCATCATCGGCAGGGTAGCCAGACCTACTCCAAATATTACAGCAACAATAATATAGAGGATAAAAAGTAATAAAAACAAACTGTTTATTATTATACCGGCCAGAGCAATTCCACTGCCTTTCTGCGGAGCTTCACTTCTGGAAACCTGTATCTTCCCTGCTATGCCAAAACTTAATCCAAGTAAACTTAAGAGTAGAAATACTATAAAACATAGAGTACCTAAAAATGGTATAAATGTTCCGCAGCAGCTAAGTACAGTAATCAGGGGAATAATAAGACTGATAACAGCAAATGGATTGGTAGACATATTTTCTGTCCCTGAAGAATCTGAATTATTATCCGTAGGTGTAGGTGTTTTTTCTTCTTTTTCAGGAGGAATATTTTCATCATCTGTAAGCTCAGACTTATCTGTTTTTCTGGATGATGAACCGAAATCTACTTTTATTGTCTCTTCTTCCGTCTGATTTTCAAGATTTTCACCACATGACACACAGAATATACAATCATCTGTATTCTCATGACCACATTTCTGACAGAACATAATAGCTCCTCCTTCCATCGGGAACTACTGAGCATAAGCATGTAATAAAATGTTTCTTCCCGTCACGCATCAAGTGTTACGCATCACGAGAGCAGTTATGTATTATTTATACTCACCTCAGTAATTTTATTATAAACTATTTGACATTTTTTGCAAGTTAAAATCCTATGTCATGTGACTGGCTTCCGATTTAGAATTTCCAAATAAAAGATTACACTATAAACATTCCTCTATATTCAGGATATAGGTATATATTTAATCCATTTGGGGTTCAGACTGGCAAGACTTATAAAATAAGTCGGCTTAAGGCTGCCAGGAGTTAATGATAGACCTGCTTCTTCAGGGGTAAGATCACGTTTTTTATGATTACATTCCAGACAGGAAGTTACGGTATTCTCCCACGTATCTTTACCTCCCCTGCTCTTCGGAACTATATGATCTATAGTAATAGGACCGCTTAACTTGAGAAATTTATTACAGTATCTGCATCTGTATCTGTCCCTTTTATAAATATTTGTTCTGCAGTATTTATAGGTTGTATAAGATACTCTATTGTAATATTTAAGTCTTATTACATCAGGGATGACATAATCTCTGTTTATTCCCTTTATAATATACTCTGACGGCTCTATTATATCTGCTTTATTCATAAATAATAATTTTATACTTTTTCTCCAGCCTATTACACCTGCAGGCATATAACTTGAATTTAACACAAGTACATTCATAGCTATTCCCATCCCGTAATATCAGTGACCAGTGACCAGTCAATGAAAACTCCTATACCATTAAATTATTCTCCAAAAACATAAATATATCCTGCATCTGATACTATATATAAGAATTTTTCAGAAGATATATTTAATGAAACGGCTCTACCATATTTCAATTTTAATGACCACTTTTTCAAGCCATGACCGTTAATTCCGTAAACCAGTCCTTTGTCTGTAGAAAAATACACAGTGCCTGACAGGTCAACAAGAGGAGGAGTTTTTATAGTTCCCGATGCTTTAAAGTTCCACTTCAATGTTCCGTCTGATTTTATGGCATATAAAATACCTTCATTACTTACTGCATATACAGTATCTCTGTCAAAACCCGGTGAATATATTCCTCTGAAATTATAATTCCAGAGTATCTTTCCTTCCTTTATTGATATTAAATGACCTTCCTTATTGATTAAAAAGATACCCTTCGAAGAAATACATGGAGTAGAGGAAGAATTTACATTTAATTTCCATTTAAGATTACCTTTTTTATTTAAAACATATAAATAACCATTATCAGAAGTTATATAAATAAGACTGTTTTTTATTGAAGGAGAAGATTTTACAGGAGCGCCTGTATAAAAGCTCCATTCTTTCTTTCCTTTCAGGTCAAGGCAATAAAGGTATCCGTCGTCAGAACCGAAATAGATATAATTTCCTTCTACAAGAGGTGAACAGTGAACAGTTCCTCCTGTTTTAAAACTCCATGAATAGACACCATTTTTGTTAATTGCAACAATCTGACCGTCTTCACATCCGAGAAAAATATTTTCATCTCTGTCTGTAACAGGATTGTTTGTCACGTAAGAAGTAATAGGAAGAGACCATTTTATCTTTCCTTTAGATGTCAGTGAAAAAAGTTTATTCGATGAAACTAAATATACATTCCCTGTTATAGAAGGATATGAGGAAGAACCTGAAAAAGAGTAAAATTCTTCTAACAGTCCTGAAGGAGTTATTTTTTCCATACCGCTTTCCACAGATTTTCCTGTTTTCCTGTCAATAACGGAATATACAAGAAAAATATTGCCATCAGATGAAATACCGGGAGAATTAAAGATAGATCCCCTTGATTTAAACTCTTCTATCTTATTCCCTGCCGGAGAAAGAACTGTTACAGAACCATCTTCGGAAGCAATATAAATATTATCATATCCGTCTCTTACATGAGCACATGCAGGTTTTTTCATTTGAAATTCCCACTTCAAATTGTCTCCCAGACAGAGTAATTTCCACGTATTAGTTCTAATATTGCCGGCAATTACAGTAATATTTCCGTCTGAAAGGAAAACCGGCTCAAATTGTATATTTTCCCCCGCTGCAGTGCCATATAATTTCTTCTTCTTTCCGTCAGGTTTATATAAATATACTCCTTCTCTCGAAACAAGACAGATATTTCCATATCTATCCATAGAAGCAGATATAATATTATCTGATATGCTTATTTTCTTTTTTATCTTCCCTCTGATCTTGAATAAATATCCGTCTCCTGCAGGCTGATATATATATCCGTCTGAACCGACAAGTGGTTTACTGCAAACAAGATCATCAAACTGAACCTGCCATTGCAGCATACCTTTGCTGTTAAGACAGTAAAGTTCATTTCCGCAGCAGCCATAAATCAGACCATTTTTCCCGATAGAAGGAGGATATTTAAAACTGTCGCCACAGTTAAAAGACCATTTTAATTTTCCGTCAGATCCGAGAGAGATAATTTTCTGATTCCATGTAGTAAAATATATACTGCCGGAAGGATCGGCAACAGTACAACTTGCCCTGGTATTCCCTATTCCGTCAAAAATCCATCTTATATTTCCGTTTCCGTCGAGAGAATAAATCTTTGAAGGCTCATCTCTTTCCCCTGTACCTACATATATATTACCATCATCCGTTATAAGAGGAGACGTAACAGGAACATCTTCAAGTCTCTGAGTCCATTTTAATGATGGTACAGAAGGGCCGTTAAAAGAGCTTTTCCAGTTTCTTTCACTGTTCTGACAGTAAAGATTACCTGTCACAGGAGAGACGGTTTCAGACGGAACAGGTGTAACAGCAACCTGTCTGTCACCTGAATGAACTGCGTAAACGTATCCGTCAAGAGAAGAAAAATAAAGATCTTCTTTATCGCCTATTGCAGGAGATGACTCTATAGCATCACCTGTCTGAAGAGTCCATAATAATTCACCTGTTCTGGTGAATGCATAAAATTTCCCATCATAAGATCCTGTATAAACATTTCCTTCTCCGTCTATTGCAGGAGAACTTCTTATTATATCGGAAGTCCGATGGGACCAGTTTATATTCCCTATTGAATCAAGGGAGTAAATTTTACCGTCATAACATGTGATAAATATAGAACCTTCTCCGCTTATGGAAGCGGAAGCGCTCATCATTGCGGGGAGAGAAATGGACCATTTTTTATTTTTTTCGGAAATTGCCATAAACTCATATTTTTCATCAGAAGATTCTGCTATATAAACGACATCATCTTCCCTGAGAGAAGGTTTTGACGTGGCGTTTTTTCCTGTATGATATTTCACAGTGCCATCAGGATTTATGGCAGAGATTCCGCAATCACTGAGATATACAGTTCCATTTTTACCTGTCACAACAGAAGCCTCTTTATCTTCTGTTTTTATTCTCCATATTTCCTTACCTTCCGGAGACAGGGAGTAAAGATTGCCTGATTTTTTTCCGTAAACTGTAAAATAAATAATTCCTTCACTATTAATAGATACGGATGATGTGGCTGTTATTTGTTTCTCCCCTGTCTTAAATTTCCATGCTTCTGTACCGTCAGAATTCAGAGCGTAGAAAAAACCATCAAAGGAGGTAAAATAGATAATTCCTTTTCGTGTTATAGCGGCAGAAGATCTGATTTTACCGCCTGTTTTGAATTTCCATTTGAGACTTCCGTCACGGTTTATGGCATAAAAATTACAGTCATCTGACCCGATATATATCACTCCGTCAGTATCTATTACAGGTGATGAGTAAACAGGTCCACCGGTTTTAAATATCCATTTAAGATTTTCTTTTGATGGCCCCAGATTATTTGTAAATCCTGTATGAGCTTCATCATGTGAGAATAGAGGCCATGAGGATTCTGCTGAAGAATAAATATTTTCACTGACAACTGATTGAGTGGGAGAATAAGCAGGGGTAGGAGTGGCCATATTTTTCTTAATATTACAGCTTTCCTGAAATACAACAGATACTGCTATAATAATCAAAAAAAGTAATGTATTTATAAAAGACATAAAAAATTTTAGATTTCTTTTCAACATATGGTTATTTATCGTGACGCGTCACGGGTGACACAAGGATTATCGACAAATGAAATTAACTGCAACCATTGCAGAATAAGTAATATTCTCTCAAACAGGATGTAATCCTTCATTTTACAGTCAGTTTCGTATAAATCATATCTCTAAGTACCGCAACAGATAAGTTCGTATCCATTTCTAAAACCTGTCTCTGTCCGGACTCTTCCGGAAAAGATATGATCCTGTTGTGTGGTAAACTGGTTTTGCAGACTGTTAATATTTTGCGTCTATATAATTTATAACTCTCTTTTAATACGGCATATATTTTCCTCCAGAGCCCGGACAGGGACAGGAGCGTGTTCCATATTTTTTTGGTACCAATTTACCTGGTGCGGTACTAATTGGTAAGAAAAATCCCTTACTCATTTTTTATTACATGAAAAATTTGAAAAAATGTTAACAATTC
>JBEHWP010000227.1:0-8777 GCA_040217665.1 Vulcanimicrobiota bacterium | reverse complement strand
TTCTCCAAGAGCAGTAAGTATTACCTGCCCCGTATTCGGATCAAGTGTAAGGAATGAACCAAATTCAGTACGCTGTACTGCTCCTGCTATAATATTTTCAAGTTCAGGATCAAGTGTTATGACCGTTACAGTACCTTCATTATTCTGATATTCTCTGCATATAACGCGGCACATTGACTGACGGACATATTCTGTCAACATATCCGTATCTTTAGTAATATGAGCATAATCTCCAAGGGTTTCCAGAACTGTGACAAGATCCCTTATGGATATCTTTTCTTTTACAAGGTTTTGAAGTACCTTCTGAATTTCACCGAGTGTAAATAGATCGGGATAAACCTCTTTTACGACTGCAGGATGGCTCTTTTTAACTGTTTCCAGCAAAGCTGCCACTTCCTGACGGCCTAAGAGTTCACCTCCATGGGTACGTATGACTTCTGTAATCTGTGTTGCCATAACACTGACAGGGTCGAAGATCATACAACCGACACGTTCTGCTTCACCGCGCTGATCTGCTGTAATCCATACTGCAGGCATACCATAGGTAGGATCAAAACATCTCGGACCTTTAAGGGATTTCAGGTGGTTTTCAGGTCCTATGGCAAGGAATTTGTTTATTATAACTTCTCCTGCAGCTACTTCTATATCTTTAATCTTTATCACATATCCGTTTGGTTTTAACTGTAAATTATCTCTGAAACGAACTCCGGGAACTACAATACCCATTTCAAGAGCTATATGCCTTCTTATAGACGTAACACGATCAAGCAGTTTTGCTCCCTGGTTGGGATCTACAAGTGCCAGAAGACCGCGTCCCACTTCAAGAGAAATAGGGTCTACCGCCATTAACTGGACAACATTTTCAGGTTTTTTCTTGACTTCTTCCTCTTCTGCCTTTGTCTCTGCAATCTGCTGTTCTGCTGCTGCTTCAGGAGTGGCAGCAGCACCGCCTCCTGCTGCTTCAGGAGTACTTATATCAATCTCACCCTGATGTTTGCTCAGGATCCATCCTACTATAATAGCTGCTGCACCTAACAGTAAAAATGGTACAGGTGGCAAAGGAAGAATGCCTGTAATACCCAGTATAAAGAACACCAGCATAAATCCGCCTGCCACAAGAAGAGCTTTAGGCTGGGCAGTAACCTGCTTGAATACATCTGCACCCAGGTTTGCATCTGATGCGGCACGGGATACAACCATACCCATAGCAGTCGACATAAGGAAAGCAGGTAATGTTGTAATAAGACCGTTTCCTACGGAAAGAGTGGCATATTGAACAAGAGCTTCACCTGCTGTCATGCCCTGCCTCATAACACCCATAAGAATACCGCCTATAATGGCAATAACAATAATAATAACGGAAGCTATGGCATCTCCTTTAACAAACTTACCTGCACCGTCCATAGCGCCGTAAAAATCTGCTTCTCTTGATACGGCGTTTCGTCGTGTCTTTGCTGTATCCGGGTCAATAAGACCTGCATTTAAATCAGCATCTATAGCCATCTGTTTACCGGGCATAGCGTCCAGGGTAAAACGGGCACCGACCTGGGCAATACGTTCTGCACCGCTTGTTATAACCATAAAGTTTACCACAATAATGACTATAAATATGATAAGACCTACTATGAGGTCACCACCCATAGCGACTTCACCGAAGGCAACTACTACATGTCCCACACCATTTGCTCCTCTGTGTCCGTCAAGGAGTATTAGACGAAGAGTGGAAATATCAAGAGAGACTCTGAAAAGAGTTGCCACAAGAAGTAAGGTAGGGAAAACTGCAAACTGGAGAGGTTCTCTTATGAATATGGAAATCATAAGAGTTACTATGGACATAGATATATTTACGACAAGAAGAACATCCAGAAAAAAAGGCGGTATTTTAATTATAATAAGGGCTATAATCATAATCAAAAGAACAGCTGTTACAAGGTCTGAAGACCGTCCTATTTTCTGAATGACACCTATAGCACCGCCGCCACCAGGCATAAAATTCCCTCCTTTATTATCATTACGCGTGACGCGTCACACGTAACGGGTCACACAAGAATTATCTATCACAGGTTTTGGTTTTGGATGTTGGATTTTAATATTCTAACCCAACACCCAGCACCTGACACCCGGAAGAGATTATTTCTTTACAGTTCCTGAATACAGGAAATTTACACAGAATATCTGACACAGTCTGTTAAAAATTCCTTCTCATTGCTCCTGCTGCAGGTGCGCCGCCTCCCCTGGCTCCCATTCTTCTCATTCTCGCCATTTCCTGTTTCTTCTTCTGTTTAAATACATAGGCAAGAACTTCTGCAACTGCAGTATAAAGTTCTACAGGTACTGTCTGACCGACCTTGCATGCTTTAAACATAGTCTGTGCAAGATCTACATTTTCATAAATAAATATCTCGTTTTCTTCAGCTATAGATTTTATCTGAAGAGCAATAAGCCTTTTACCTTTTGCAATAACCTGTGGCGCCTGCATGGAAGCAGGATCATATTTAATAGCCACAGCAAATTCTGTAGGATTTGTAACAACAGCATCTGATTCAGGCACTGCCTGCATCATACCACCCATAGCCATCTGTCTTGCAATCTGCTTCTGTTTACCTTTAATTTCAGGGTTACCTTCAGTTTCCTTATATTCATCCTTCAGCTCTTTAAAAGACATTCTCATATCCTTCATAAACTGGTGCTTCTGAATCATATAATCAACACCTGCAAGGACAAAGGAAACTATTATAATCTGACTGAAAAGCTGAACAGCAGTCTGTTTAACATAATGAACAGTATTTTCAATATCCCAGTTAACGGCAGCACAGACAACAGGTATGGCTTTTTTCACTACCATATAGGCAATCACACCTGTTCCTGCCACCTTCAAGACGTTTTGCACCAGAGTGAAAATTGTCTTAATTGAGAAAATTTTCTTAAATCCTGCGATAGGGTTTATTTTGTCTATCTTGGGCATTATAGGATCCATGGTAAATATAAATCCTACCTGGGCAAGATTACCTGCAATAGCAGCAATAACGACAACTGCAAGAAGCGGAATAATCATACCCAGAAACATGGTCAGAACTATCTTTGAATAGTGGTCACAATCAAAGATATTAATATGGAATCCCGGTAATCCCCTGTAAACCTGGTCAGCAAACTCTGCAATCTTCCAGAAATAGGTTTTACCCATCACATGTAACATGGCAGCAGTAACAACTAATAAGATAGCTGTAGGGAAATCCTGCCCCTTGCATACCTGTCCTTTTTTTCTTGCTTCCTGTAACTTATGGTCAGATGGTTCTTCAGTCTGATCCGACTCTGCCACAAAAATCACCCCCCTGGTTTCATTAATAATAGTATTTTTAATATAGACATATAATTATCATTAAAAATAAGTATAAGCTTTTTTGCCACATAAGGTATAGCAGCAGAAAGAACTGTAGTGCCTACCAGTATATTTACCGGGAAAGAAAGCATAAATACATTCATCTGAGGCGCCGCTCTTGCCACGAGGCCGAGAGCCATTTGAACTATGTACAGTGCAGCCATACAAGGAGAAGCTATCTGAACCCCAAGGACAAGCATATCATTTGTCATAGAGACAAACTCTCCTATAAGAGCACTTCTGGGAACAAAAATGGCATCTACGGGAACTGTCTGGAAACTTCTATAGATTGCAATAATAAGACTGTGATGACCGTTTATAATTAAATAAACCATCATGGCAAGATAAAATTTAAATCTTCTTATCATATTGACAGTTCCGCCGGCAGACGGGTCAAAAGAAGCGGCAGTACTCAGACCCAGCTGAGTATCTACCAGTTCTCCTGCAAATTGTATTGTATACATAGTCAGACTTGCTGCAAACCCTACAAGAAGACCTACCATAACATTACTGAATATAATCCCCAGATGCTGGGGAACACTGGCAGTAAGTCCCTGAGGCATAGGCAAGGTAGGGTAAAGAGCGGTAGCGAGAACTATTACGGAACCAACTCTGGCTCTCATAGTTATATGTCTGCTACCGAATATAGGTGCCTGAAGGCCAATACCCATACATCTGGCTATGGTCAGTCCCCATAGCTCTATAGCTACAATGCTGGGTTCAAGAGCCTCTGCGCCTGTCATAAATCTCCTCCTTCACCTTTGTTATCTGCTGCCTATAATAGCTATCTGACGCCATGTTTCTATAGTAAACGTCATCATTGTAGATGATATCCATGGCCCAAAAATCATCAGAGCGGCAAAAGTTACAAGCAGTTTCGGTACAAAACCTAGGGTCTGTTCCTGGACAGAACTGACAGCCTGAAGCACTGAAACAATAAGTCCTACTCCGAGAGCGATAAAGAGCATAGGCGCAGATAATATATAAATCATATAAAGAGCCTTACCTCCTATAGCCAGGATTTCTCTTTCCGTAACCTTTACTTCAGGTATTGTATAGGCCCATACAATATGAGGTACAGAATTCTTGTAACTTGTAGCAATCCATGGGACGTCTTCAAGCCTTGCATGGAGAAAAGCTCTTATTTTCTGACCGAGATAAGGGCCTCTCTGATAAACAACATAAAAAGTGGCAAGTATTTTAGGTACAAAAGAAAGACTCTGTTCCTGAACCTGTGTGGCTGCCTGAAATACAGCTATGACAATACCGACTACAACGGCAGCAACAAGCATAGGCCATGCAAGGTGAATTATCAAAGCCAGAGCTTCCTTTGCTACTGTAGAAATCCATTCAATAGTCATAATGTCAATCCTTTATTTTGTAGTTTTACCTATTATTTCTATTCTCATCCAGGTTTCTCTGGTAAAACTTATCATACTGGACGATATCCACGGGCCAAACACAAGAAGCATTACAAAGGTTACAAGCAGTTTTGGTACAAATCCGAGAGTCTGCTCCTGAACGGATGTAACAGCCTGAAGTATGGCAACAACAAGTCCGAGAGCTACTGCGGAAAACAACATAGGAGCAGAGAGTAGAAAAATCATAAAAAGAGCTCTTCCTCCCATAGCCATAACCTCCCTCTCTGTGAGTTTGGCCTCAGAGAGATTACAGGACAATACAAAAATTATGAACAAAACATTCATAAGAAAATAAATTCTTTTTTTATGCCAGTTCATAACATTCACCTCTGCGTTATTATACCATTTTTTAAGGTTTTTTGTAAACCTTAAATTAGTGAATAATGAGTAGTGAATAGTAAGTAAAATCATTTTTTTTCACTTTTCATGACTCACTACTTAAAACTTTTAACAAGACTTTCTATAATAATCCCCCACCCGTCTACCATGACAAAGAGCAGCAATTTAAAGGGCATGGAAATAGTCATTGGAGACAGCATGAACATACCCATAGACATGAGTACCGACGATACAACCATATCTACGACAAGGAAGGGGATATAAATCGCAAATCCTATCTCAAAAGCAGTTTTAATTTCACTGATCATAAAAGCAGGTATAAGGACATGTATTGGTACATCAGCTTTAGTTTTGGGTTTTTTCATCTGAGCAAGTTTAATAAAAAGAACAAGATCTTTTTCTCTTACCTGCCTGAACATAAAATCTTTTATAGGCCCCAGGGCTTTATCTACAAATTCTGCTGTCTGCATGTCACCTTTCATAAAAGGCTGTAATGCTTCATTATTCACCTTATTCGCTACAGGAGCCATTATAAAAAAGGTCAGAAAAATAGCAAGCCCCATCAATACCTGTGTCGGAGGCACCTGTTGAGTCCCAAGAGCACTTCTTATAAAGGACAGTACTATGGCAACCCTTATAAAGGAAGTCATCATAATTAAAAGGTACGGAGCCAGAGTAAGAATACTGAGTGCTGCCAGTATCTGAAAAGGCAATGCGACTCCTGTATCCTTCGGAATCACTGCTTCTCCTCTTTTTTCTTCTCCACCTTTACCTCCGTTTATATTTACATCTATTTTAGGGAAATTAAAGAGTAAAGGATTTTTACCTGTCGAAGAGCTCTCTTCCTGGGCCTGTGCCACTTCCACATTTATCAGAAATAAAGAAGAGATAAGAAAAATAAGGAAAATGATAGAAACTACTGAAAAATACAATCTGTTTTTCATAGTCCCCCTCCTATCTATTTTTAGTATCCCGTGTAAAAACAGATGCAAGGCCGTAAAGACCAAAAGTCTGGAAAATTCTTGACAATATACCGGCCTGTCCCCTGTTATTATTATTCATAATATTGCTGAATTCTTCTTTAAAAGCAGATTTACTCTCTTCAGGAGAAGCATTTGTATCTGCTACTGTAAAAGCTTCTGGTTCAAATTCCCTGAGAAGGGTTATTTCTTTTTCGGTAGCACCTACGAGTAATACTCTGGTGCCAACTTTTACAAGAGATAAAAACAGCGTTTTTTGAGGTTGAAGTTGAATCTGCTCCATTACAAATAAATTCTTTTTTGGCTGAGGAATAATACCTGCACCTTTTGCATAAAGAAGTTTTAATACGACATAAACAAGAAGACAGACAATACCAAGACTGGTTATAATATTGAGAATTCTTGTTAAAAACCCTGTACTTTGAGATGTATCAACAGTTTCTTTTGTTCTCTCCTGATAAGCTTTATTGGGTTCTTCACTGTCATAATTAAGATTAAGTTCTTCCGATGACGGGGTTATTTCAGGAAGGGGAGTAGATTTATCGGATTTGCCGGTTTTTTTTTCTGTAACTGATGGCGTACCGGAAGATGGAGGCGTCATAACTGATACAGAAGGAGTACCCGAAGATGCAGGAGTCATCACTGACCCGTAAGATATATTTGAACAGGAAATAAACATTAAAAGTATGAATAAAAAAAATCTTTTCACAGGATAAATCTCCTCTTATCTCGCGTTACGCGTTACGCGTTACGCGTTACGAATTCACCTTTACTATAACAGTCGTAACGTAATTCAAAATCTTCCCTGTTTCTTTCAGAGGATATAAAATTTTTTAATATTTTCTGCCAATAATACCGTTTATTCTGACTCCATAACACTCATCTACTGATACTACTTCTCCTCTGGCTATAAGTTTTGAATTTACCCTTACATCCACAGAATCCATTGCAAGTTTATCCAGTTCAACGACAGAACCGACCTGAAGGTTTAATATTTCACTTACAGGTAAATTAGCTCTGCCGAGTTCTACGGCAATTTCAAGAGGTATTTCGCCCAGAACCCGGAGAAACCCCTGAGAAGAATTATCCTGATATCTATCACTGTAATCAAAGCCCGGTGACTGTTCATCATAGTCTTCATAGTCATACATAGCCTGTTCCCCCTGTTAACCGGTTGCTATTTCCGTTATTCTGACACCAAAATAATCATCAATTGCCACAACCTCTCCTTTGGCAATTAATTTATCATTAACACGCAAATCAATATGATCATCTGCCATTTTATCAAGTTCTATTACAGCTCCTACACCGAGTTTCAAAATATCTTTAACAGGCATTTTGGTTCTTCCCAGTTCTGCTACAACCTGCAGGGGAACATCAATCAAAATATCTATAGTCTGCTGTCCTTCAGATTGACCGCTTACATCACCAAGTGGTGCAAATTGAACCTGCCTTACAGTTTCTTCATCTCCGTCAAAAAAATCATCATTTCTCCTCAAATTCCTCATCTCCCTCCTGTACAACTTTACATATCTGTAAAGCCACTTTCTTTTCCCTCACTCCTGGACGTCCCAGAAATTTGGTTTTTCCCTGTATTTTAACCCTCAGGGCATTTTCTATGGACGTATTCAGCCTGACCACATCACCGACACCTATATTCACAAGGTCCTGAAACATTATTTCCGATCTCCCCAGTTCCACTACAATACCTATCCTGGCAGATTCCAGTATGGCAGGATTGGAAGTAATAGATTTCTGCCCCTTTACGGCAGTAGTTTTTGAAAGAAGATCAGGTGCTTTAACTTTCGGTATAACAGGCTTAAGGAATTGAAGCGGTAAACATATCTTCATATCTCCGGGCGTCTCCCCTATTCTTACCCGAAAATTGGCTATAGCCATAGGCTCATTCGGAGAATAAAGTTGAACTGCCTGAGGATTACATTCCATTTTCTCATGTTGAACATTAAATTCCTTTATTTCTTTAAAAGCTTCTGTAAACTGTCCGAGAACCTTTTGAACCAGTTTACAGAAAATAACCTCTTCCAGTTCTGTAAGTCTGTTATCTTCGGAAATGGGCTGTCCTTTACCACCCAGGAGTCTATCCACTACAGATAAACAGAGCGGAAATTCAAGAAAAATTACTCCTCTTGCATTAAACCCTTCTACAGTAAAAATATTCAAAGCAGACGGATCTACCAGAGAATGAGTATAAACATCGTAACTCACATAATCATTATTTTCCCATTTGACCTGAACCCTTAAACGAAGAACTGATACGAATAAAGCAGTAAGTAATTCTGCAAAATGAATCAATACTTTTTCAAGAAATCTCTCCTGATCGAGAGCAAGTTTTTCAACTTTTGTAAAATCATACCTGTCTACTTTTCTTGAAGGAGCAACATAACCTTTACCTGATACCTGGGCTCTGGCCCTTTCAATCTGAGGTATATTTTTCAAAGGTTCTTCATAATGTTCTGCTACAGGTTCTCTGACACTGCTACTTTCTCTGATTCTGCTTTTAAGACCTCTTTGCTGGCGACGATAGGGAACATCCCTCAAAGATATACCCCCTCTTTAAAAAGATTATAACTTATTTCATTATAACACAGATATATATTATTTGTCTATGAAATTTTTAATGTGTAAAGAGTGAGTATA
>JBEHWP010000226.1:0-8781 GCA_040217665.1 Vulcanimicrobiota bacterium | reverse complement strand
CACACATCCGTAAGGATATCCCACAAGATAATCAAGGGAAGAAAGCACTGTAGAAGCAAGAGACGGGTCAAGAGTTATTATACATTTTGCGGAGCCTTTTCCCGCATCTTTCGGGAGAATAAGAATTTCTTCCGCCCCATCTTTAGTGATTCCTCCTGCGGCAACATATTTTTCCGTTCCGTGAGGAAGAACTGGAACCGTAAGTTCCAATGCATCGGACTCTTCATCCGTAAGGGCGGTGAGTTTTACCTTAACATCTCCTGTTCTCTTTGCTTTTACCTTCCAGTTAACAGATTTTGAACCATCTGCCGGAATTTTTATCTCAAATTCCTTTTTATCTAAAAGCTCTATTCCGCCATCTATTTCAAGCTGTGCCGTAACTGTTTTTTCACTATTAAGATAATTGTGTATAACACCTGTTATAACCGCTTCATCTCTTTCCGTGTAAAACCTTGTTGTTATGAGTCTTGCAAGCAGATTTTTAGTGACTGTAACTTTTTTGGTGTTTTCGCCAACTTTTGTATCTTTACTCACTGCCCGGGCTGTGGCTCTCCACGTTGTCAGAGTATCGGGCATAGACACAGGCACTTCTGCAATTCCTTTTTCATCTGTTATTATAGAAGGATTGAAGTAAGCAGTATCAGGAAAAAAGGAACGGGTAAAATCAGGCTGCACCTGAGTTTTTCCTGCAGATTGTTTTGGAGTATCGCCAAGTTCCATTTTTACACAGGGAGGGCACGGAGGAGGAGGCATGGACATGTCACAACAATTATATAGACTATCATAATCATCGTAATAATAGTCTCTTCCATAGACATTTCCGTTTGAATTACAGGTAGCAACCTGATTTTTCCTCAAACCGTAGAAGAATTTCTGTATATTCGGAGTATTATCACTTACAACTGCATAGACAGATTCATCTGCTATACCCATGGTAATCTGACTTGATACAGGTCTGTCATTCTGGTCGGTAGTTTTCAAAATAAATTTTGCCGTATCCCTGGGGCGGTATTTTTCTTTATCAGCTTCAATAGATACATTCAGGAACTTATCCTTTGACGGACATATAATCTTTTTTGTCTGATAATAGAAATTTCCTTCATAAAAGAAACTTACGGTAACATAAAAATTCGGCGTATGTTTCTTCGTTATATCCACATCTAATGATGCAGTTTTATTTGAAAAATCAATTATTTTCTGAGTAAAAATATCTTCTCCTTCGACAGATACAAGGGCTTTTACAGGGAAAGGACATACGAGAAAAAATTTCCCTTTATCTCCTGTTTCATAAATATCTTTATCAGGAATTATTTCTATATTCGTAAATCTGTACCAGTTATAATAGCCTCCGCCGTAACAGTAAATATTTCCTGTAGACTTTATTTCATTTTTATAAGAATCCAGTCCGCTGCATTCAAGCTGATAATATCCGTCTTTATCAGGGAGGAAATCATAGTAAGCTATACCTGTATCATCTGTTTTCAGGGTTACCTTATCAAGTTCTTTCCATTCCCATTTTTCAAGTTTCTTATTATAAAACTCATATTTCAGATTTAAAGAAATATCGGAGCTTACAGGTTTTCCGTCATAATCTTTTGTCCCGACCTTCACGTGAGCCTTATCGCCAGGTTCGTAAAAATATTTCTCAGGTGTAACGGTAATATAAAAGCCGCCTACCGTTACGAGTGAACCTGCAGACCCGGTGACTTCTCTGCGGCTTTCATCGGTCATTCTCACCACTACATTATATTTTGCATCATAACCTGATTTTGCTGCTTCACAGGAAAACACGGCTTTCCCGTTTTTATCCGTTTTACCTTTTCCTGAAGATATAAATTCACCTGAATAATTATTATAATAAGGCAGAATATCTTCTTCCCACCAGTAATTCCAGAAATAAGGATAATAATAACTTCTGTATACTTCATAGGTATAATCCGTATCGGGAACGGGAGAACCGAAATAATATTTCACATCCATATTGAAAGTTATTTTTTCTCCCTGAATGTAATGTTCTTTTTCAGGTTTTATATTTATTTCAAATTCCGGTTTCCGATATTCCTGTACCTGAAAAGTGCCGTATGCTTTCTGCCCCGAAGAGTGAAGACATGTTACGGAATAATTACCAAGTGCAGGTTCGTCTTTAAGAGTAAAATGATCCGATACTGTACCATATTCGTCTGTTTTCAGAGTATCTTTATATACTTCAGAACTCTGGGGATCATATATGGAAATGTTCACTTTATCTCTTATGTAATCAAGAGAAGAACATGTTTCCATTCTGAGAATGCCTTTAAAATTTACTTTCTGAGCCGGTCTGTAAACAGGTCTGTCAGTGTAGATATAACCTTTAAAAACTTCGGAACAGACAAAGGGAGAGAGATTGACTTCTGCAGTATCTTCTCCTTTAAAGGCAATTATTTTTATATTATCGGCAGATACTTTTAATTCTTTGTAATATAATATGGCCTTTCCTTCTTTATCTGTTTTTATTTTTTTTGTCTCTCCTGCCAGATAAACGCTTATATCCACATTTTTCAGAAGATTACCTGTTTTATGATCCTGGACAAACAATAAAATAAATTCTTTTGAAGATTTTGCGGACATGGCTATCTGACTCACACGAAAAGAGCCTGAAGATTTTGCGTTATCTGTGGAACAGATTATATAATAATTCCCGGAAGAAAGAGGAGGAAGTTCAAGACTATGGTAACAGCTCCAGTAACTCGAAGAATAATTTTCCATATTAACTGTTTCGTCCAGTTCTTCTACAGGTTTTTCTTTAGCTATAAAAGCATCATATTTATCAGAAGTCAAATCTGCAGGAATTTTATAGATTTTTATATTTACATCGTCATTGAAATTTCCTTTTTTCCTGAGATTATAAGAATAAAGACTCAGACTGAGAGGAATTTTTTCTCCCGGATAATGAAGACTGGAAGTAAAATAATGACCCAGATAATAAGATTCTTCATCTTCGGCAAGTCCTGCGGTAAAGAGAAAACCTGCAATCAGAAGAATAAATAAGAGACAAAATGTTTTTCTCATATAAACACACTCCTCCTTTAAAATCTTAACGCGTGACGCGTGACGCGTGACGCGTTATCTCGTAATAGTCAGTTTCATAACTATCCATAAATAATGATCGCGTAATGCGTAATACGTGGGGATCACACCTGTCACGCGTTACGCGTCACCCGTCACGACTACTTAAGTTATGAAATACACTATATATATATTATAGCCGGCTTTTAAAGATTTTTTTTCACATGTTCATCATCTCTTATGTATTGTAAATTATCCATAATACTTCCCTCCTCAATTGGTAAAGATTTTTCTTCTCCCGTCACGCGTTACGCGTTACGCGTCACGAGAACAAATATGTATTATTCATACTCACGTCACCTCTATTTTATCTCCAGTCGCCTGTTAAAATAAAAGGAGCCCAGAAAAAAGGGGGACCATATTTTTTCATCAATCCGAGTTGAGCCAGTCTTAACGTCTCAGACTTATTCTTATTTTTTACTGTAAATCACTTCACAGCCGACCAGATGGGCAATTTCAAGAGCATAATCTCTCAGTATTGCAACAGGCTCTTTAGAATTATATTCTTCTCTTCTGCTGACTGAGATCTGTTTCTTATATGTTCTTGTTTTATCATCCTGAAATACCAGTTGAACAGAAAAGAGAGTATATTTGACTCTGATAAGTCTGTCAAAACAGGGATTTGCCCATTTTTGTCTGTCATCATAAGCATCTACTTCATATTCAGCATCTGATAATTTCACATGTTTAATATGGCTGAAGGGACATAACATCTCTATTTTTTCTTTCCAAAGAATTTTTTTATATTTCATGACACATTTTTTCTCTGAGTCAAGAATGAGCGTTTCTTTGATAGTCAGCCTGATAAATAAAGAGATCCCGCTTATAACAGAGCCGGCAATTAATAATAGTTTGCTTTCCGGAATAAATCCGATACAGAACAAAAAGAAACCAATAATAATCAATGAAGTGAAGAATATTTCCCTTTCCGACTCAAAATTATCAAATTTAATATGTGTAATAGATGAAAGAATATAAGATATTTTGTGTAAACCTCCAAAATGAGATAGAATAAGACGATAGTAGAGCCTTTAATAAGCCATCCAATAGAAAAACCCATTACAAAATTTTCTGCTTTAAGTTACTAAATTATTAATAAACCTCATCATGACTTCCTATATCTATTAAAAGAACCTTATCTTCAGACAAAAACTTAAAAATCACTCTACAATCATAATCAACACTAAAAGCCCAGGAATCAACAAGGTTTCCTGTCAATTTATGAGTTCTTAAACTACGGTTAAAAGGATTTTCTGAAAACAAATTTATAGCTTCCCAAAATTTACTTTTTAGCACATGGTCATAGGTAATTCTCTTCTTATAAGTTTTCTTAAAGCCCTTATCCCAGATTAATTCAATCATTTTCAAGATCCTCGTATAAATCTTTAACAGTGCCCCTTTTTACCTCTCCTGTTGCTAAATTATCCATACATTCCACAGTTCTTTGTGCAATATTCTCCCTCTTTGCTTCAATTAACTGTTTTTTCATAATATCAAGTAAATATTCTTTTTCCTCTAAGGGTAAAGTAATGAAATCCTCGATAAATTTGTTCAGTGTCATATTGACCATAATCATCTCTTCTCTCGAAAAATTTATAGAACCGTGCCAGAAAACCTCGTCACCTTGTGGGCGAGGTCATTGACTACTCCTATATTAATATTAACATTATTTACAAAAATATCAAGGCCATATTCAAGAGTCTATTTTACATCATAGTTTTTAAGAATTTCCGCCGTTTCATTCTGATGATTTTCTAAAGTTAACTTCAACGGTGTATCATTATAAAAGAACAACTATTTTAGAAGCAAAGCTTTAACTCGCACTTTCATATAAATTTTTAGCAGATAACGTGGTAATAATTCCGATTATTTTAACTTAACTGAAAAGCTGTCTTACCTGTTTCTTACTGAGCAGAATTATTACAGCAATATAAAGAAGTATCCACGGCCCCGTGCATATGACAGAAGATATAAGCCCTCCGTAATTGGTCAATAAAAAAGCTCTCACAGGATCAAGCCCTTCGACAGGTATATCCTGCATGGTTATTTTCCAGGCAAAAACAGATAATAAAATATTCCACAGGGATCTCAATATATAAAAAACGTTAAAGAGCACCATAAAGATTCTTCCTGTATGGCGAAGTCTTATAAGTTGAATACATACTGCTATAAGAAGAAGGGATTCTATAATAATCAAAATACACAGAACCCACCAGAAGTTGATTTTAAATAACAGGTAATATTTAAAAATTGCCGGAAGTTCATATATACCTTCACTGATATCCATTGTACCTTCCGCTCCGGCCATAGAAAGGGCAAATAAACTGAGACCAGTCATATAAACAGCTCCGGCCATATATAAAATACCTGTTATTATGATTAAGATATGATATTCCCAGTTTGCTCTTTTCATTCTGTTCCCCCCTCTTTTTTTATATATTTTAATATAATTCCGTTTTCTCCTGCTATCCAGCCATTATCTTTACCGGTAAAATAAATACTGCGAAATAAATGAGATTCATTTTTTATATTCCATTTATTTCCTCCGTCTGTTGTGGAAAGAATGGCCTTGTTACCGCAGATCCATCCCCTGTCTTTATCAACAAAAAAAATCTTATAGAAATCAATACGGCTATTAGAAGATATTTTTACACTCTTCTGTCTGATCCAGTTTTTACCTCCGTCAGAAGTATGGATTATCATTCCGCTTGAGCCGACGGCCCATCCGTTTAATTCGTCTACAAAATGAACACTCCTCAGATCATAGGTTCTCCCTGAATATCTGTCATTGGGATCTGCCACCTGAGTTTCCCATGAATGTCCTCCATTCGCTGTATGAACAATAAGACCTGAATCCCCCACAGCCCAGCCTTTATTATTGTTAATAAAACATATACTGTTAATCTGTCCGGCTGTTCTATACTCTTCCACCCACGTAGTTCCTCCATCTTTGCTGTGGAGGATAATACCTTTATGTTCTTTCTCTACCCTTCCTGTAACTCTCCCTTCCAGAGAGTTAATAAAATGTACATCTGAGAGACGATTTCTATCGTCTTTTAACTGAACCGACCAGTTATTTCCGCCATCAGAAGTGTGTATAACCGTTCCTTCCCATGACACAGCCCATCCGTTTTTCAGATCACTAAAATAAATTGCCTGAAGATTCTCTTCTGTGTTACTGTTCTGACTCACCCACGTTTCTCCGCCATCTTTCAAATATAAAATCTTTCCCTTCTGTCCTGCAGTCCAGCCGTTATTTTTATCTACAAAATAAATATCTGCCACCATAGTACCGTTATCAAGACTTACATTCCAGTTTCGCCCTCCGTCAGAAGTAAAAAGAATTTTATATCCTGCAACAAATCCGGTGTCTTTACCAATAAAAGAAGCACCGTAAAGAGGAGAAAACATGAGAGGATGGAGTTCATGTTTAACCCATGTAGAGCCTCCGTTATCTGTATAAAATACCATACTGGATTTACTCACAATCAATCCATGGTCTCTATCTGAGAAGGAAATATCATGTAGTTCTCCTTTAAATTCACCTGATACCCTTTCCCATTTATAGCCTCCGTCTGTTGTATGGATAACAATCCCTCCGGCACCTGCTGCCCATCCGTTTTTATTATCTATAAAATATATACATGCAAGGGGGTATGTTATGCCGCTTTTCTGTTTTTCCCATGTCACGCCTCCGTCTTTCGTATGAAATATTGTCCCCTTTTTCCCTGTAACCCACCCTTCTTTATCATTTAAAAAATAAAGGCCGAAAAGCCTGACATTTGTTCCGATTTTTTGTTTTTCCCAGGTTTTCCCGCCGTCTGAAGTATGAAGAACTGATCCGAAGGCACCGCATATCCATCCGTTATTAATATCAGTGAACTGGATCCGTAAAAGTTTCTTCTTCTCCCCGGATTGCTGAATTTCCCAGTTTTTACCGCCGTCAGAGGTATGAAGGACAGTTCCTCCTTCTCCGACGGCCCAGCCGTTCAGTTTATCGGGGAAATCTACTTTAAGAAGGGATTTGTCTGAAGGACTTTTTTGCTTTTCCCATGTAAGACCTCCGTCAGAGGTGTGAACAATAAGGCCATCACTCCCGACAGCCCATCCGTTCCAATGGTCTGAAAAAGAAATGCCTGAAAATATATCATCTCTTTCCAGTATGGTTTTCCATTCGGGATATTTTACAGATTTATATATGTCGTAACAGCAACATCCGGTTATAAGATTTAATATAATAATAAAGCACAAATAGATTCTTCCTGATATTTTCATAAAAGACTCCTTTAAGAATTTATAGAATTCTGTAAATTACCTTTATTATAACAATCCTGAAAGAATACTAAGTACCGCTCCAAATAAGTTCGTAACCATTTTACCAGTTACGGTAATAAGGATCAGTCAGGAAATAACTACATCATAATTAAAGTTTATATCGTGACGCGTAATGCGTAATGCGTGACGTGAGGATATTGCTCGTTCTAACAATTTGCCGGAGTTGTTTTTCTTGCAATCCTAAGTACCGCAACAGGTAAATTGGCACCAAAAAAATATGGAACACGCTCCTGTCCCCGGCCGGGCTCTGGAGGAAAAGATATGCCGTATTAAAAGAGAGTTGTAAATTATATAGACGCAAAATATTAACAGTCTGCAAAACCAGTTTGCCGCACAATAGGATCATATTTTTTCCGGAAGAGTCCGGACAGGGACAGGTTTTAGAAATGGGTATGAACTTATCTGGAGCGGTAATAAGAATGTATTCCTCTCTTCACTCCTCACTTCATGGCGTTTAATAAAACGCCCCTGCTCACCCTTCACTCTTCACGACTTACGACTCACTTTCCTCATACAAATTTCCTATCTCTACTCTAAACTCTGCTCCTCTGTTTACTCCATCACTTGATACGGAAATAGAGCCATTATTTTCATTTAAAAAATTAAGGAAAGAATGAAGACCCAGGCCGTAGCCATATTGTTTCGTAGTAAATCCTGATTTAAATACAGACGACATATCTTCCTCTTTTATACCTGAACCATTATCACGGAAAATTATAAAAACCATATCCCCTTTATCATTATCAGAAATTTTATCGGCTTTTATGAAGATCTGTCCTTTATCTTTATTATCTCCTTCTTCTATGGCTTCCATAGAATTTTTGATTAAATTGATTATGCCATGAATAATCTGGTGTTTTTGATTGTTTATAAATAAATCAGATGATGAAAATTCCGTTTCTACCTTTATATTTTTTTGCTCCAGAGCCGGTTGAAAATCATAGAGGATATTTTTTACAAGATCTTTTACAGAAAAATGTTGAATAAACTTTTCTCTTTTTTTTCCTGTTTCAATAAACGCTTCCTGCTGATGTTTTATAGTCATAATCATATGAGACTGTATCTCTGAAATTTCCTCTACAGAAGTGTTTAATGCCGGTATAACCCTGTTTAAGAGTATATCTTCAAATTTATCAATATATTTAAGGCTGCTATCAGGTAAAGGAGTTTCTTTTATTTTTTTAAAAATCTCAGGATATTGTTTCATTGAGTCCAGAATATGCTGGATATTCAACACCTTATCATCCAGTTCTGAAAGAGCATTTCCAATATTATGAAGATAGGAGCTGGCAGACTCAAAAAGTCCTGCGTTATATGCAAGCTCTGCTTCTGTTTCTTTAA
>JBEHWP010000225.1:0-8787 GCA_040217665.1 Vulcanimicrobiota bacterium | reverse complement strand
ATGAAATTTGAGTTTGCCACAGCTAACAGAATAGTTTTCGGCTCTGGCACAATAAAGGAAATACCGTTTCTTGCAGAGGTATTTGGCCGTAAAGCATTACTGGTTACAGGAAGTAATTTCGAGAGAGTTTCCACATTAATTGAGCTGTTAAAAGAAAAACATATTTCACCTTTTATCTTCAGTGTGTCATGTGAGCCTTCTACAGAGATAGTTACCCTTGGTACAGCTATGGCACGGGAGAAAAAGTGTGAATTTGTTATCGCCGCAGGAGGCGGAAGCGTTATTGATACGGGGAAAGCTATTTCTGCCATGATGACCTCTGGTGGCCATATTATGGATTATCTTGAAGTCATAGGAAAAGGCAAAGCTCTCAGAGAAATTCCTGCCCCTTTTATAGCCATTCCGACTACTGCAGGAACTGGCTCGGAAGTTACTAAAAATGCTGTTTTATTTTCACAGGAGCACAGGGTAAAGGTAAGTATGAGAAGTAATCTCATGATACCGAAAATTGCAGTAATAGATCCTGAATTGACTCTGTCCCTTCCTCCTTCTGTTACAGCTACTACAGGACTTGATGCTCTCACACAGCTTATAGAACCTTATGTGTGTAACAGTCCCAATCCGATTGTGGACACGATGTGCCGGGAAGGCATAAAGAAAGTTGCCCTGTCAATAAGAAAGGCTTACAGTAATGGCGGTGACCTGTCTGCCAGAGAAGATATGTGTCTTGCCAGTTTATTCGGAGGTATGGCCCTTGCCAACGCAAAGCTGGGTGCAGTTCACGGATTTGCCGGAACGCTCGGAGGCATGTTCAATGCACCTCATGGTGCAATCTGTGCACGATTACTGCCTGTAGTTATGAAATTTAATGTAAAAGCTCTGAATGAGAGAGAACCTTCTTCACCTGTTATCAGACGTTTTACTGAAGTATCGCAGATACTCACAAATAATATATCCGGTACAATTGCAGACGGTATTGACTGGCTTTATTCTCTATGCAGTGATTTTGCTATTCCGTCTCTGTCCCGATACGGTTTGAGTGAAGAACATATAGAGTCTGTTGTGAGACAATCAGAGAAAGCAAGCAGTATGAAAGGTAATCCTGTGTTACTTACAGAACATGAATTGACACTTATCGTCAGAGAAGCTTTATTGTGAGTATTTATATGAGAATCGTCACGCGTTACACGTTATGCGTGACAGGAGGAAAAAAATCTCATTTCGTTTTGACTGAACCGATCTTTTTTGAGTAATGTTTAATTAACCCGCCGGGAGGCGGGTTTAATATTTTTTTAAGAAAGCTATTGTCAAAAAAATTAAAATTTAATACAATATATAATATATTTTATAGAGAGAAGGTTTTAACAAATCATGACTGTTACAAAGATTGTATTCTGTAATCTTCTTATCCTTTTATTATGTTTAAGCTATGGATATGCTGATACTCTTCCTCAGGCCAGAGGGCCTGAAGGTGAAAAACTTGCCGGTATAGCTCTCGGAGACAACGTGTCAGATGTTATAAAATTACTCGGAGAGCCTGAAAAGAAAACAGAGCCTGTAGATGAACCTGCTACCGGATATAAGGTTCAGCAATATATTTATAAAACAAAAGGAATTAAAGTATCTTTTGATTTGAATGAGAAAAAAGTAATTTTTATAACTATAGAATCTCCCTGTATAAAAGGTACTCTCAGGGATGTTAAAATAGGAGATTCTGAAAGTAAAGTAAGAAAAAATTATCTCTTATCAGATTCACAGGGCCATGGAGTGGATAAATCGAGTCTGGCAAATAAGAGCGCTTTCTGCGGAGATGTTTACTGGGGCATAATGTTTGTGTTCGATAAATCAGGTAAAGTAAAAAGTATTTCTATGGGGGCTTTTGCAGAATAGAACAATTCTGAAACAATTATGGAAGATATTATACCGGTTCTTAA
Organism: Vulcanimicrobiota bacterium; assembly: GCA_040217665.1. Classification (GTDB taxonomy): domain Bacteria; phylum Vulcanimicrobiota; class SpSt-956; order SpSt-956; family JAKJGF01; genus CALARM01. The sequence goes on along the minus strand of JBEHWP010000225.1, from coordinate 6,853 downwards.
ATATATCATAGCCATTATAACCTTACCTGCTATAGTTATTGCTCTTGTAGTTTATGCAGATTATAAATTAACCCATTATATATGGCAGAGATTTGCCGCGCAGGAAGATCTTAAATTTTGCCATGGTAATTTCCTTGGATTGAAAGATATAAAACCTTCAGTAAAAGGATTATACAGAAGTCTTGATTTTACATTATCTCTTGTTGACATATCCGGCAAAAGAAAAAGTGTACATACCAGTATAGTAATGAAACTACCGGTTGATAACAGTTATAATCTGGCCATCTGCCCTTCCTATCCTTTTCAGAGATTTGCTACAGGATTGTTTGATGCTGCAGCTATAACAAGAAGTTTTTCATATGAAGAAACTCTTACAGATGATCCGGAATTTGATTCTTCTTTTATAGTGACAGGCAGTTCTGAATTAATGCCATTGTTCACGCCGGAACTGAGAAAAACCTTGCTCAATATGAGAGACCTTGTAAATATCAGGATAGATAAGGAAACAATAACCTATGAAACACCGGGAGTTATAAGAAATTTGTCTTTCCTGAAGTGTATAACTGAAATTATGTACTATATGACTGTGAATATCTCTCGTATTAACTCTGATAAAGATGTTTCCCGGAGAAAAGAATTGCAGATTAGATAATACTTATCTCCGTGTTATACTGCTTTGCATAGATAAATACATATGGAATTTCAGTGGCCAGCCCGTTGCGAAAACAAATAATCCTCTTACTTATAATTTCGTTATTCCTTACCTATCATATTGAAATCTTACTTATTTACTTACAGGCTTTCAGGACGAATTTCTTTTCTCCGGTGACTGGCCTCTGAAATTCTTCAGTGATGCACTTATTTATGCAAGAAATTATAAAATACACTATATTACAATTTATTACATTATTTTACAGATTAAGAAAATTTTCCTAATATTTTTACGTTATTATATGAGAATAATATAAGCTGATGCTTCATTGTATGTCAGGTGACAATAAATAAGGTATAAAATTTGCACATATAAAACTGTGTGTCCCCTTCAAACAATGTCCTCGCGTAACACGTTACGCGTTACGCGTCACGATTTATGAAGATGCTCTGTATTTTTAAAGTAAGGAGGCAGGCTTTAATTTTTATTGAATTGATAAGCCATAGTTTAAAATGAAACAAATATTCAAAAATTTCAGAGAATATTTATTTTTCACTCTGATTTTCTCATTCTTATTCGCTGTACCTGTTTCAGGACAGAGCCAGGAAATTATCACACCGGATAGAAGTGTATCTTCTTCTGTACAATTAGAAAAGAATGAAAAATATTTTCAGGAAGGTATAATGGTAGATAAGATAGTTGAAAAATCCGAAACTTCTCTCCCTGATATAAAATCTGAAGACGATAAGTCTCCTGTACAGAACCAGAATTTTTCCCGTCAGAACATAATAAGTGCCGTTGAAATTCAGGGAAATAATTTTATTTCAAAAGATAGTATAGAACCTGTTATCTCAATAAAACCTGGCGATGATGTTTCTTCGGATGCGTTACAGAAGGATCTTCAGGCCATATATAATACGGGATATTTTACCGATGTGAAATTCGATCCTGAATATGAAGAGGAGGGAATGAAAGTAATATTCAGGGTTCTTGAAAATCCTCAGGTAACTGCTATAAAGTTTAAAGGTAATGAACTGGTTTCATCGGAAGAACTTTCTGCTCTTATGAAGACTGAAAAAGGAAAAATATTCAATTCCAATGATTTTGAAGAGGATCTCAGAAATATAAATAATTATTATACGACCGAACTGGGTATGACAGGCATTGCTACCCATATAACCGATGTTGAGAACCCCGAAAAAGGAGTTTTTGTTCTGTCCATTTCGGAAGGTTTTAAAGTTACTGCCGTAGATTTTACCGGTAATACTGCTGTGTCAAAAGAAGAACTTTCTTCTATCATTTCAATGAAACCGGGAGATTATCTCAATATAATGGCAGTTAACAGAGACCTTAAAAAAATATCCGATTTATATGATGAAAAATATTCCCTTCTTCTGGATGAACCTCTCATGGTTGATACATCTCCTTCAGGTGTGGTAACCTATAAAATTAATGAAGTAGTGGTAGATAAAATAGTGTTTTCCGGTAATACCGATACAAAAGATTATGTCATAAGACGGGAATTAAAGACTGAAGAAGGAAAATTGCTTGATAAAAAGGTTCTTTCCGAAGATATTAAGAAGCTGAATAATCTGGGTTTTTTTGATGAGATAAATGTGGAACCGAAACCTTCCGGAACTCCGGGACATATGATTTTAGAGTTTAATCTTAAAGAAGGCAAAACAGGGCTTGCAAGTGCAGGAATAGGATTCAGCGGACAGGGAAATGAGGGAATTTCTGGAAGTATATCACTGTCGGAAAAGAACCTTTTCGGTACAGGAAGAAATATTCAACTGGTTCTCGAAAGAGGAGCCCTTGTGAGTAATTACAGTGTGAACTACGGAGAGCCACATCTCTGGAATACTAAAACAGCCCTTAATTTTAATCTTTTTTACTGTGATTATCAGGAACAGAAGCAATCTGTTTATAATATTTCAGGACAGACATATGCTTTATACAGATATAAAAATACAGGAGGCATGCTGACCTTAAGCCGTCCCATCAGAGATAATTTAACCATTTACGGAGGCCTGAATATAAGTAATATACAGACATACGCCACTCCTACGGAAGATAATCCTGTTCTCGCCACTACAGGCACTAATGGCGATATAAGGAGTTTATCTTTTTCGGCTCTTTATGATACAAGAGATCTTTATATGAATCCTCATTCAGGTTTATATAATAATTTTTATATAGAGCAGGCAGGTTTACTTGGCGGAGATTTTAATTTTACCAAATATTATGTAGATAACAGAAAATATCTTCCCGTAGGAAATCATGTACTTGCTTTCAGAGCCCTTGCCGGAAGCAGTTCAGGAACACTGCCTCTTTCGAAACAGTTTGCTCTGGGAGGCGATAATTTAAGAGGTTATGAAGCAGGTGAATTAACAGGTGACAATATGATCCTGTTACAGGCAGAATACCGTTTCCCCATATTAAGCAGTAAAATACTTCAGGGGGCAGTTTTTTTTGATGCAGGTAATATTTCGACTCATGACTCCGCAAAAGGTTTGTTTGAGAGGTTAAATACCGATCAGGGAGTAGGAGTGAGGGTAGATGTACCTGCTCTGGGTCTGGGTACTATAAGACTTGATTATTCCATTAGAAATGACAATGGTGATAGCCGGATAAATATAGGACTTGGACAGTCCTTCTAACAGGCATGACCGGAGCGGTCACAACTAAATATGATAATTAACATACAGTTAAGCATAAGACTTCATCATTTTCATATAAATACTTTAGAATAATAATTTTTTAATAATAAACACTTCTCCTTGAAGCCCGGGTTTTTGAGAGATTACCCGGGATTTTTATTCCAGAAATACTTTCCACAGCCTTGCTATTTCAGGTGCTATAAGTGCCTGATCTCCTATTTGCTGTGCTATTCTGGCTTTAACCTTTATCTGTTCCGGTAAAGTGTTATCTTTATTTATTATATTTATCTGGAGCATATGAAGTTTCTGGACAATATTCTGGAGCATCATAGGACTCTCTGAAATACCCGGTGGAAGCTGACCCGGTATATCCTGCTTCATTATCATCTGATCTACCAGTAAAGGATTTATGTCACATAAAATTAAAACCTGATTTGCTATGTGATTGATATAGGTAATTTTATCTGTATTATCATTTACCGGAACATTCATGGCTCCCATTCCTTTTCTCTCATGTGTGTCTGACCTGTGACCGGTTTCATTCTCATAAAAACATCCATATTCTCTGCTGAAATCTTTATGATTATAAATTTCTTCTTTCTCTTCCGGTAAATTAACGGAAATTATGTCATGTATGTGCTCTGAAAAGATTGTCGCCATATTTAATAATCCCCTTTACCTTTTATTTATCACTGCTCATTATGACCTCCACTTTATTATGACTCTTTTCATAGTGACAAGAAAGTTCCATTTATGTTCCAAAATGACTGCACTGTAAAAAATAAATAAGAAGCGAGTTTCGAATAACCTGTGAATTCACTGAAGCCTTACGCTCGATACATAAAGGGTAAGATGATGCAATATCTGAATTAAACATGTTATTTTATATATCGGTAAAAATATAAAATTATTTAGTACTGATAAAATTATTTATTAATGAATGAAGCGGTTAAGGATAGTGTATTTCATAAATTGTTAGAATTTAATTAGAGTACATAGTGAAAAGTGAATAGTGAAAAGTAGTTAATGTATTATTCTATACACTACTCACTATTCACTCATTAACTATAGATTATATGAGAGTAGGAAAGGAATAACTTATTTATAATTAAAATGCCAGACACTTCTTATGTCTGGCATTATTATGAATTGAATTATCTTGGAACCAGGCTTCCTCCACCGTTTAATGTGTAAGTCTGTCCGCCCAGTTCCGGACAGCCACTGCTGCTGTAATAGACAGTATACCCGTTCCCTGTAATATTTGTGATTGTCGTACCGGAAATTCCACCCGTATCAGTCAGACATGTTAAATAAGAATCTGCCGTAACATTCCATGTACTTGATGAATCCATTGTCAGATTTATTGCGCTTGCGCTGTTGGCAGAGTTTATGTAACCGTTCAGTGCGGAGCCATTTTGTAAAACTGCAGTTATTGTACTGGAACTATCAGCAAGCAGATTACCTGTCAGGCTCTGGCTGTCAGCAGTGAAGTTTACTTTGCCGCCATTGGAGCCACTTGTACCCCAGTTACCTGTACTGGCTTTTATTATAATACCTGAAGATGCTGTGACATTTACACCTTTCAGCGTAATTATTCCTGTAGAGTTTGTAACATAGAATAAAGGACCATCTTCTGCCGTATGAGCAAGGGAACCGCCGGTCATGGTAAAAGTTCCCTGCGTCCCTTCTGCATCGCCGGACATACTCTGATATATCAAAACCCCCCATTTGTTTGTCTTGCTTGAAGAGAGACTTGTATCAGTCAGGATTATAGAGTTTGCTCCTTCTATGACAGCGCCTTCAGAACCGGTAGCTGAAATAGTGGCACCTGACACTGTTATGGTTCCTGTTGAATAAATACCCGGTGCATCTGCACCCGATGTAGTCACATTACCACCGGTAACGCTTATTGTCCCTCCTCCTCTGTCTGTTGCAATGGCGCCGGAGTTTGCTCCTTCTGTTGTCATATTTACATTGGATACAGTTAGTTTGCCTCCGCCGCTTGCCATTACTGCGTGACCCAGCTGGGCCGTGCATATGACTGTTGTATCTGATACATTGATCTCAGAATCGCTGCCATAGGCAAAAATACCATTTGCACCTGTGCCGGTTGTAGTTACTTTGCTGTTTGACAGGGTCATCTTGCTGGCTCCTTTTACCAATACGCCTGCATTAAGACCATAGAAACTGCTGTTGTCAGCCGAAGATGTGTTGCCCGATTTTGTAATAGTTGAATCTGTTAGAGTAAAGGTACCGCTGCTGTCAATAGTGACTGCAGAAATGTCATCAGCGGTTGATCTGTAAGATTTACCTTTCTGTGATACTGTACCGCCGTTCTGTGTATAAACACCGTCTGAGCCGGTAGTGGTTGTTGTAGTTGGAGTAGCAGTTGCAGTCGTTCCGGTAGGAGTAGCAGTCACTGTTGTAGTTGTAGGAGTAGTTATTACTTGAACAGTGCTGTCTCCACCGCACCCGATAAACAGACTTACTAGTATGAGAGATATAATTCCGATTATTATTGATGTTTTCATGTTTTTTTCTCTTCCTTGTTCTTAATTTAAATTTAGGTCTATTTTTATAAAGACCTTTTTGTAATACCTGTCTGGACATTACCTTGTTAGGTATTTCTTTTGCTTTTTTTTCATAAAAGCATTTACAAATATCTTCACTCCATTTCATCAGGACCTTTGATAAAGTTCATACTTTTTACACAGGTTTCGTCATCACTATTTATTTCTTCTAATGTTCTCATACCTTTAAAACCATTGAGTTTCATAAAGTCTTTATTGTTAATAATTATGTCTCCTTTCGCAATATTTTGTGATTTATTATCCCTGAAGAGAATTTACAAATAATCCTTTCCAGTTACTATCACTGGTACCTGATGAACCGATAGTAGCCTGTAACTGTTTTACAAAGGTATGAAGTGTGGATTTGTCTTCATCAGTAATATCTTCTCCGTTCTCTACTTTAGTCAGAATATCCAGTATATTCTGTGTAGAAGACTCATCAGAAGAATAATTATTTAATGTGCTTACCATTGATTTAAGCATTTCTGCAGGCGGTGGAGGCGGCGGTGGAGGAGCCAGTTCCTTTATTCCTGCTTCCAGTTCTGATTGACTTATGTCTCCGCTGCTGTCTGTATCAAGCTTGCTGTATATTTCATCAAGCTTTTCCGTGTCTTCCGTGTCTGTGATACTGTTATTTTTTTTTCTGTTGTTGAGCATTTCCTGGAGTTCACTTTTACTTATACTGTTATTTCCGTCTGTATCAATTTTTTTGAACATTTTTTGAACCATTTCGGCTGGATCAAAATTACTCTGTCCTATACTGTTTATCATATTATCCATCCTTTCTGGTTTTTTTAGATTGTTGGAGAATAATTATACTTTAAGTTAAATTTGTTACAGAATTTTTATTTTTTGGGGATAATATGTAAAAATGTGTAATATTTTGTAATATTTGAGGTAATACTTATACAGGGGCAGCGAAAGAACTAATACCAAATTGCTTTCATATAAATGAATAATTTGAATGATAT
>JBEHWP010000224.1:0-8793 GCA_040217665.1 Vulcanimicrobiota bacterium | reverse complement strand
ATATTTTTTTGCAAGTGCGAAAGCTTTCCCGATTCCTGCTATATAAGGGGCATTTTCAGTTCCTCCCCTTCTGCCATTTTCCTGATGGCCACCTTTCAGGAAGGGACGAAATTTAGTCCCTCTTCTTATATACAGCGCTCCTATGCCTTTGGGAGCATGCAATTTATGACCTGACAGAGACAGAAAATCTACATTATTTTTCTTCATATCAATATTTATTTTACCGACTGCCTGAACTGCATCTGTATGAAAAACAACACCTCTGCTTTTAACTATATTTGCTATTTCGTCTACAGGGAAAACAACACCTGTTTCATTATTTGCATACATTATTGATACTATGGCAGTGTCTTCAGTAATAGCTTCTCTGAGGAGATCTAAATCAAGATTTCCCTTATTATCTACAGGTAGAAAGGTGATTCTATATCCTCTTTTTTGAAGATTTTTGCAGAGAGTCAGTACTGCCGGATGTTCTACACGGGTAGTAATAATATGCTTCTTCTCCGGATAACATTCCAGTGTTCCCATTATAGCAGCATTATCACTTTCAGTTCCGCAACTGGTAAAAACTATTTCTGATGGGATAGCACCTAAAAAATCTGCCACCTTTTCTCTCGCTTCTTCAATATATTTCGCAACACGACCGCCAAAAGTATGCATACTTGAAGGATTACCATAAGATTGTGTAAAATAAGGAACCATTTCCTCTACAACTTCTTCTGCTACTTTTGTAGTTGCATTATTATCAACATAAACTACTCTCATAATTATTGACCCCTTTCTTACTTCTCCTCAGACGGGCTTTCATTTATAACATTAAGTTCTTCTCCTACAAATTCCCTGAGTTTTGCTTCTACAAAAGATTTAAGAGTAAAACCTGCACTCGGACAGTTAGTACATGCTCCTCTCAAGGAAACATATACATCCTTTCCGTCAACATCTATAAGCTCAATATCTCCTCCGTCAATCTGCAGAGACGGCTTTATATCCCTGTCTATTGTTTCCTGTATGAGAAGCATACGCTGAATATTTGTAAGTTTCTTCTTTTTTACAGGAGAAGTTTCTCTCTTAATAGCCAGTTCCCCCATTACCTCTTTTATAATATCTTCAATATCGGTTATACAGGCAGTGCAGGCTCCTCCTGCTTTCGTATAATTTGTAACCTGTTCTACAGTAGTAAGATGATTTTCTTCTATCACCTTTTTCAACTTACCTTCTGTTACACCAAAACATTTACAGATCAGTCTTCCCTCCATTTCCTCATTATGTGATACACTCTCTCCTTTATAATTTGCTACTGCAACTTCGAGAGCTTCTTTTCCCATAACAGAACAATGCATTTTTGCTTCAGGAAGGCCACCGAGATATTCGGCAATCTGCTTATTAGTAACACTTACGGCTTCATCTACAGTCATACCCTTTATTAATTCCGTAAGGGCTGAAGATGATGCAATAGCACTTCCACAGCCGAAGGTTTTGAATTTCGCATCTACGATTTTTTTATTTTCATCTATCTTGAGCATCAATTTTAATGCATCACCACATGCAATAGAACCTACCTCTCCTACTGCATCAGGGTTTTCCATGTCTCCGTAATTTCTCGGATTATAAAAATGGTCAAGAACTTTATCCGTATAATCCCACATTGTTCCAAACCTCCAATCTAATCTTAATAAAATTTTGAAATTCTATATTATTTAATATTATCCTTCCGGTTATTATAATTTAGTTTATAATTTTTGTCAATTATTTAAAAATATTTTATAGATTAGACAATATACAATAACATCGACAAGACAGACACAGGTAACGTGTATGTAGCATTCACAATCTCGAAACAGGGAAATCATCAATAAAATGACTATAAAAAAAGTAGATAATATAAAAATAATTAAAAATTTATTGAAGAGTTATAAAAAATTTCTGACTGTAAAAGATATACATATTACAGTCCGGCATATTACATCTTAATTACCGTCTTTATTTGTTCAATAAATTTCCCATCAGTAATTTAATCTGCATCTTCAATGAAGGAGGAAGCAAATATTGCCAGGCTATATAACCTGCCACAGATAATCCTATAAGAACCGTCACATAGCCGAATAAATTTTTAAGAATTCCCTTTTGCTGTTTCTGCCTGTCCAGCATTATCTGAATTTCTGTTTGAATTGCCGTAGATTTCTGAGCTTCCGCTTTTTTCTTACATTCTTCACTGCAGAAAATCCCCTCTGCCGTTTCCATTTTACATTCTTCACATACAGGTTTTAAACATAGCTTACATCGCGAAACTGCAGTTCTATCTTGATGACGCAGACATACAGAACTCATAAAATCAATCCTTCCTATAATTAATGAGCTATTCTGATACCAAAGAGCTCGTAATAAATCATATAAAATTTGTAAACAATCAATATAAGAAATAAATCCATAGATGCCGTTATAATTAGAGCTTTACTGGCAGCATCTTTCCATTTTATTATAATCCCCGTCACTGCAAGTAACAGTATAGGAATCGTAAAAGGAACAGAGCCGGCCAGTTCATTTATTATAACACTTACAACAGGTGCTTTCATCTGACAGATTGGTAAAACTACTTTACTTAAAAGAGGATAATATTTGAATTTTATTCCGCTTTTTTTCAAATAATCCACTACCCTTACAAGACAGAAAAAAAGGGCAATTATAGAAATTACCAGCAAAGGAAATAATGTTGTAAGTCCGGCGGTGACATCTTTATCATTAAACATTTCCTTTAATTTTTTATGTTTGAAGTCGAACATAGATAGTATTGAAGTTAATACTATGACAACAGGAATTATTATAAAAAGATATTTTATTAAGGACATTACCTGATAGGTTAATTTAAAGCTCTCATGAAGATCCATAAAATCCCCCTGATATTACAAATTTTAACTGACAACCATAACCGGTTCTGTCAGAACGAAGTGAAAATTTAGATACTGTAAAAAATACCCCTGTCAAATTATTAAAACGGCTGTTATTCTCCCGTCACGCGTTATGTTTTACACATCTCATATAAATGAATAAATACAATTATAAAATATATTAATAAAATTTTCAATTATCTTGCTCTGAAATTTGCTCCAATTCTATGAGCTATTTCCATAGATTTATTGATATCAATTATATTTTCTCCAAGTGAAGAATTAATTTTTCTGTTATCTACTACTGTAAGGGTAACAGAAGATATATATCTGACCGCTTCTTCTGCAAATTCAAGGATTGAGTCAAAAGCTTTTTCTCCGTAAATAGATCTGCATATATGTTGATAGGCGGACCTGTTATGGGCATTAAGACTGATAGACATAGTATCAAGAACTCCCTTAAGGTCAGGAATAAAACTTCTTCCGCCGTTAATTAAAATAGATTGACCGTTTGTATTAATCCTTGTCCTGGAGTACGGATAATGTTTTTTTATTGCATCAAGTACATCCAGAATAACATCGGGCCTGTATAAAGGTTCTCCATAGCCGCAAAATATTATTTCCTCAGGCACAGAGTATCCTTCTGCAACAAGTTCTTCTTTTATACTGTCAATAATTTGCCCTGAAGAAGGTTCTTCTGTGAGCCACAGATAATTTCCTCCAAGTTCATCAGTATAATTTCTGACACAAAAAACACATCTGTTACTGCACCTGTTGGTAATATTCAGATATATTTTACCCGGATATAACATATAAGCAATTTTTTCGACTTCAATCATAATTTACTGGAAAACAGAATATTCTGTCCTGTTCTTATGTTATAATTCATAACATGCCATCTTCCTTACTGTGAAAAATTTCTTCTGAATATTTACCAGGCTGTTCATATAGGAAGGATCATATCCTATAACTACATCTCCCTGAGGACCTGGATTAAAAAAGAGGCGTCTGTCTTCATTTCCTGATTTTATTGCCCCTATCATAGTAATATCAACGGAATCAGTAGTAAGATTGAAATAATAGACTGACTGAAGACCAAAATTATCAAGTATATCCTGTGTTACACCATCGGGCATACTTACAGGATCGCCATTTTCATCAAGCAATTGAACCGTATAATCATTGGAAGGCGAAAGCCATCCATTGGGGTCAGATGCGTCCGGATCAATCGAATTGGGATCAATTAGATTGGGATCAAGAGAAGAGCCTGAAGGAGGAATAATTTTTAACTTATAAGTACCCATATCGATATTTTTATGATCGTTATAATCAAGACTTATCTGCAGGCGATTACTGTAATGACCGTTGCTATCATTGCCTTTTGCGATATAGTAAAAATCACCTGTCTTAACATTTATTACTTTCGTAACAAGTAAACCATTACCATAGTAATATTCAGGCTGAATAATATTACCGAATTTATCTTTTTTCGGAGGTTCATATTGTCCTATAGAAACTGCTTTTCCTGTAGGATTACTGAATTTTGTTACAGAAGCGTAAGCTCCTCCACCTCTGCCTGTATAACTTACAGGAGCAGGAAATTCCTTTAATGTTGTATCATTTGACGAAGACCAGTCAAGATTTCCTCCCGGTTTGAGAGGACCTATCTCCATATTTCCAGATGCATAATACAAACCGGTAGTATTACTTTTACCAATAGTCTTGGATATTTCAAGTTTCAGATTTCCACTGCATGCTGTCACCGTTTCATCTGTATTTATTGAAACCAGATATTCTACATCCTTTTTTGAAAATATTCTCCCTTTTCCTATGACATTTACACCTATTTTTATCTTATCTTCTGAATATATACTGTGTCCGTTAAGATCCATATAAAAACTTCTACTATCTGTTCCTTTATAACTGCAATAACGTCCATCATCATTATGCCATCCGAAATACCTCTCTCTTTTAAGAGCATCAGTATTGCCGGTTATATTTAATTCACCTGAACTGACATAAATATCTCTGTTTAATTTCAATATAATTACATTACCGGAAGGATTATAGGTTATGTCCGGATTAACACCTGATGTGTTAAAACCACTGCTATTAACAAGCCTTACAGCAGAATAATAAGTACCATCTGACCACAGGCGTTCTTCCTGAAGGCTCAGAGTACCGCCCGGTGCGCTGACTACAGGTCCGAGTTCATTGTTACCTGCCATAGTTCCGACAAAATCAGCCGGTACCTCTATAGGCCCTTTTGCTATAAACATACCTTTATTGGCAGAAACTTCTGCATTAGAACCTGAAGATATACTTTTGAAAGTGGAATTATTTGGCTCACTGGAACCTGAATAAATAGACCCCGGTTCATTCACATCTCTTCCGAGAATAGTAACACTGCCTGTATTATTCGGATCATTCCCGGCAAAACTTATGGGCCCTGCTACATTTACACTCTGTGGAGAATAATCAGATCTTACAAGATAGGCTTCCAGAACTCTTATTGCCCTGTTATTTGTTCCCAGACCATATTTACCTACAGATACTATTTTAAATGTATAGGGAGGTGTATTTCCGTCACCCATAACGGGGTTAAAAAGGTTATTTACAGATCTGTAAGGAGAACCGGACGCAAAGGTTATAGTAAATTTACAGTCATTTGTATAATTTATGTCAGGAACATCAACATTATTATATGCAAATTTCGGGAATGTATTGGCATCAGCTGTATTTACCAGTTTCCCATCCTGAAAAATTACTTCTTCATTGATAAGACCCCACGCAGAATCATTATTTAGATTATAGATAGCATATTCAATACCTGCTTCTGCAGCTTTCAATGCTTTTTCTTTTCCTGTTATATTGCCTATCATGGAAATTTGATTGGTACTGATAAAAACCATAGAAACAGTCATCAAAGCAAGCAATACTGTCAGCATAAGAACAGTTATTAAAGCCATACCGTCTGACGTTAAAACAAATTTTTTTATCATAATCTGACCTCCTCTTTATTTAATTTTTCACCTTTACAACGGATTTCATTGTAATAATTTCTACTCCTTTACGGGAATCTACACCGGGAGAAAAGGCTACAGAGGCATGTGAGCGTATATGCTGTTTAAAAGAGACCTTTACAGTCAAAATGTTTTCATCAATACTGAGATCCATACTGTATATATCTTTAACTACAGTTCTTACATTTGGACTGCTTATATCTGAGGTAAAATTAATAATAGGACTTAGTTTTAAAGGCTGTATCGATGGATTATCTCTGTCAATAAACTGTCTGTAAACATTTTTTCTGGTTACATCTTTCCCATCTTTCTGAATATAGTACAGGATATGTCCCTGCCATAAGGGACAACCCATACCGGTAAGTGAACGGTCAACAGTAAAATCATTATTATTTTTATTTATTGCTGTTTCAAAACACAGGTAAGATAAACTATTTGGATCTGAAGAACTAAATATTTGAAGAGAAAAGATATTACTGTATGTAACTTCTTTTACTATTCTGTTAAGCAGTATTTCTACTCTCTGTTGAATATTTGTTTTACTTTCTCCAAGTTGCCAGCTCTTCAATCCTACATCCATGGCAGCATAAACAGCTGCAAAAAAAAGACAGAAAACAATAGAAGATATAACAAGTTCAAGAATAGTAAGTCCATATTCCTTCTGGCTGTTTACATACTTCTGGAAATAAGTGTACATAATTCTATCGTTCTTTCTCCTTCTATTTCGGCCCATTTAATTTTTACAGTAACCTGTTTTATATTATTTTTGGATTTAAAATTTGCTATTGTCATAGTAAATGTATAGGGTACATTATCCATATACTGTTTGCCCGTTAATTCATAATCATCTGCATCACCCTGCCAGGAAATATACTGAACACCGGTCGGTGTGCAGTGTTCAAGTCCTTCTATATAACCGTCAGGGTCCGGCAAAGATAATTTATCCACAGGAATACCGTTTGGGTCTCCTAAATCCACTTTATTTAACTCTGCGAATTTTTGATTTGCTATACGAATAGCACAGGCTCTGAATTTACTTTTTTTTATCGCATCAAGACCATGAACAAAAACACCGCATACAGTTACAACTACCATTCCAAGAATTCCAATAGCTGTCATTATTTCTATCAGGCTGAATCCTCTGTTAGAATATTTTTTCTTCATTAATAGATATAATTCTCCATATATGTTCATAATTTAAGAATATAGGAATTTTCATTTTTAATGCTGTAAATCAAACATTAAATAAAATTTTATTTACAGGTATTTATTTGAATAATTTTTAAAAAGATTATTCAGTAATATTATCCCACAAAAATTAATTTTAGTAAATATTATTTAAGTTAAAATTAATCATATAATTTTTATATTATTTTTTTAAATTTAACTGAAAATAGAAAAAAAGAAATTTTTTAGTTTTTTTTATCGGAATAAAACCAAAAAACTCGTAACAAAAAATAACTTAAAGTAACAATTTTAAAATAACATTCCAGAGTAATAGTCAATCAGAGGCATAGTTTCCACTGGCACCACTAATTACCGCAGCCACTCCCGTCTCTGGCCGGGATCTGAAGGAAAATATATGCCGTATTAAAAGAAAGTTGTAAATTATATAGACGCAAAATATTCACAGTCTGCAAAACCAGTTTGCCACGCAACAGGTTCATATCTTTTCCGGAAGAGTCCGGCCAGGGAAAGATTTTAGAAATGGGTATGAAATTATCTGGAGCTGTACTAAGGATCAATCAGGAAATAACTACATCATAGTTACAGTTTATATCGTGGCGGGTAATGCGTAATGCCTTAGGCGAGGATACTAATTGTTCTAACAATTTTTCGGAGTTGTTTTTCTTGCAGTTCTAAAAGCCTATCCGAAAAGTAATATTTATTTTCTCATCCTTTCCGCTGCCAGGTTCTGGAGAAAAATATATACCGTATTAACAGCCAGTTGTATATTAAATAGACGCAAAATAGTAAATGTCTGTAAAAACAGGTTCTCTTTCAGGAGGATTATAGATTTTTCGGAAGAGCCTGGCGGTGGAAAGATATAGGGCGACTTTTCGGATAGGCTCTAAGTACCGCAATAGATAAAAAAATATCCGAAAAAGCTTCTGCCAGACAGAAGCTGATAAAATGGTTACGAACTTATCTGGAGCAGTACTAAGGAATTATCGTGTGCCCTTTATAAAGTTTCTTAAAAGTATCTGCATCTGACCTGCTTCCTACAATACTTCCGTAATGCATGGGAATTACATGTTCAGGTTTTATTATTTCTGCTGCTCTGACAGCCTCTTCTGCTGTCATTACATAGGTACCGCTTACAGGAAGGAGTGCTATATCTGCATGAATATCCTTCATTTCAGGTATAAAATCAGTATCACCTGCATGATAGACACTTTCACCACCTACAGTTACAATAAATCCAACTTTATCGGTAGATTTTTCATGGAATTTTTTACCAATATTATATGAAGGAACTGCTTTTATATGAATGGATTCTATAGAAATCTCATCTCCAGGTTTGACCGTTTTTATATGTCCTGAAAGTTTTGACAGACAGCTATCAATTGTAATAATCACTGTATTTTCTTTCTGTATTTTTGCCACATCTTCAGGGGAACAATGATCATAGTGTTCATGAGTAATAAGTATTATATCTGCTTTCTCAGTCTCTTTTATCTGAAAGGGATCGATATAAATTATTTTATCTCCTTCTATTTTAAAACCTGCATGACCGAGCCATTTTATCTTTTTTAACAGAGACATCATATATAACCTCCATCTATAAAATTTAATTATATAGAATAAAAATCTATACAATTATTTACCATAGTTTACTCTCTTATGCCATCTATAGATTTAACATCTATTGATGAAAGGTCAAA
>JBEHWP010000223.1:0-8815 GCA_040217665.1 Vulcanimicrobiota bacterium | reverse complement strand
AAGAATTTTTTCAGGGATGCTGCCAGAGGAGTTATATGTGAATCGGGAAATCCTCTGGTGAAATTAATCAGCAAGAAACCTGTTTACCCGGGAGAAGAAGAAAAATTGCTCAATCCGAGCTCTCGCAGCGCCCGTCTCAGGGTTGTAGAGAAAATATAATAGAAGGGGGATATGTTTAGATTGGCGGTAGCAAAAAGGATAGTCAGGGAAGAATATAATATTCAACTCCCAAGAAAAAGAAAAGAAGTAAGAGTCAGGCCTCTTAAGAGGAGAGAGACCAGTTTTCCCCTGGGATTGACTCTGGTACTTTCAGGGATTTTAGTTATACTGGTTATTATGGTTATACAGCAATCGACTCATCTGATGAGCAAACAGTATTATCTCTGCGAATTGAATGAAACAAGTCAGAATCTGGAAGAACAGAATTTGAAATTAGTCAATCATTTTAATACTCTTGCATCACTTGACAGGATAGAGAATATAGCTAATACAAAACTTGGAATGTCTCGTCCTGATTTTGAGGGCAGAGTGATATTATTTCAGCAAAAGAAAAATTTAGCTTTGATAAAATAGAGGTGTTCTTTGTCTATTAAGGTATTACCTTTTCAGAGACGACGGGGGCAAATAGTATTTTATTTAATGGTCCCTCTTTTCCTGATATTAATCATAAGTTTATTTAAGATACAGATAGTCAGAGGCAGTCATTATAAAGAGATTGCGATGGAACAGCATCTCTGTCATATACCTATTTCCGGGATCAGGGGAAAAATTCTGGCCCGTAATAAAGAGATTCTGGCTATCAGTCTTAATATGTACTCAGTAGGCGTCGATCCCGGTATGATAACATCTCCTGAGGAAGTGACTCAAAAATTAGGGGGAATACTTTCTGTATCTGCCGGTGAGCTCAGAGATAGATTAAGCTATAAAGGCTGTAAATTTATCTGGCTTGAAAGAAAAGTAAGTGACTCTGTTGCAGGCCGTATAAGAAAATTAAATATAAAAGGTATATATTTGATAAAAGAAGAAACAGGGAAGAGGTTTTATCCCAATGAAAAACTTGCCTGCCATATAATGGGTTATACCGGTATTGATGATCAGGGCCTCGACGGTATAGAAAGTATTTATGAAAATTATCTTGCAGGTAAGCCGGGTTTGCTGAAAGCGGAATGTGATAATTTCGGAAGAGCTGTTCCCATGGGGAAACAGGAAATTAAGCCGGCAACAGATGGGTGTGATGTGGTCCTTACTATAGATAAATTTATTCAGTATCTTGCAGAATCAGAACTCAGAAAAGCCGTGGAACGCCATAAAGCAAGAGGAGGAAGCGTAGTTGTTATGGATCCGCAGACGGGAGAGATCCTGGCAATTGCCAACTATCCTGATTTTGATCTGAACCGGTATAATAAAACACCTAAAAATAAACTGAGAAACAGTGGAATATGTGATAGTTATGAACCTGGTTCTACATTCAAGGTTATTCTTGCCGCAGCTGCTCTTGATAGCGGTAAGATTACGATGGAAGAAGTTTTCCCGAGCGGAAATTCCATTCAGATCGGAGGCTGGACTATATTTAATGCCAATGACGGGCTGGCAAGCGAATTTGGTTATGAAAATGTAAAAGATATAATAAAATATTCTTTTAATACAGGTTCTGCCAGTATAGGTATAAAGATGGGTAAAAAGACATATTTTGATTACATAAAAAAGTTTGGTTTCGGCTATGTTACCGGCATAGAATTACCAGGTGAAGGTGAAGGTATCGTAGTAGATCCGAACGAATGGTCTGTATCCAGCCTTGCTACTATAGCTTTTGGCCAGGGTATTTCTATTACGCCCATACAACTTGTAAGAGCAGTATCGGCAATAGCCAATGGCGGAAAATTATTTAAACCGATGATAGTAAAAGAAGTATTAAGTCCTGAAGGAAATGTCGTTAAAAGCTTTTCTCCTCAGGTTGAAGCTCAGATTTTGAAACCGGAAACTACGGAGAAGATGAGAATAATTCTTGAGGAAGTCGTATCGGACGGAACAGGTAAAAAAGCACAGATCCCGGGTTATATGGTTGCAGGTAAAACAGGAACGGCACAGGTTGTGGAAAACGGTATTTATTCTCCTTCCAGTTATATAGGGTCTTTTGTGGGATATGTACCGAGCCGTAATCCACGGTTAGTTATGCTTGTTAAGATTGATGTACCAAAAGGTATATACTGGGGCGGGACTGTAGCAGCACCTGTCTTTAGAGAGATTGCAAGGGAAGCTCTCTGGCATATGGGAGTACCTTCTGAAAAAGAACTGGATAAAAAATCAAATAATTAAGGGGATTATGTTGAGTGAAATATGAAGAGCTCTTATCACAGGTGAATTTATCGGACAGAATGACAGGAATAGTTTATGATTCCAGAAAAGTCAGCTCTGGAGATATATTTGTTTGTATAAAAGGTTTTAAAACAGATGGTCATGATTATGTCAGACAGGCTATTGACCTGGGTGCTTCTGTCATAGTTTCGGAAAAATACCTGGATTTAGATGGTAAAACGGAACTGGTAATTACAGAAAATTCTCGAAAAGCTCTTGCAGAATTAAGTGCAGCCTGCTATAATCATCCTTCATTAAAAATGAAACTCTTCGGAATAACGGGAACCAACGGCAAAACTACAACTGCCTATATGATAGAACACATAATGAAGAAGGTTTCATTGAAAACAGGTCTTATTGGAACTATAGAAGTAAAAACAGGTAATAAGAGCAATAAAACTAAAAATACTACTCCTGAATCACTTGATTTACAGGAAATATTTTATCAGATGATCTCTCATGGCGTAGAGGCAGTTCCTATGGAGGTATCTTCTCATGCACTGTCTCTTTTCAGGGTATGGAACTGCTTTTTTACCGGAGTGATTTATACCAATTTTTCTCACGATCATCTGGATTTTCATGAAAGTCTTGACGATTACTGGAAGGTAAAAGGCTCCTTTTTACCTTTACAGAAAGAATTCTCATGCAGAAATATGTTTTCTGTTTTTAACTGTGATGATCCAAATGTTATAAAGCTTTTGCCTCATGGTAACGGAAGAATTTTTGTTTATGGTGTCGGAATGGAAGGAAGAGATTTCCCGTCTCATGTGGAAGGAGTTTTTGCTTCTGATGTTTCCTTTTCTCCTTCCGGTATTGAATGTAATGTTCTTATAGGAGATAAAATCTGGCCTCTAAAGTTAAAATTAATGGGTATGTTCAATGTATATAATGCCCTTGCTGCCATATGTACCGGTCTGGCACAGGATGTAGATTTTTCTATGATAAAAGAAGCTCTTGAAGAAATGGAACCGGTTAAAGGCAGAATTTACCCTGTAAATACAGGGAAAGATTTTATATGTATTGTCGACTATGCCCATACTCCTGACGGACTGGATAAGGTTTTAACTGCTGCCAGAGAATTTACTCCCGGCAGATTGATTACTGTTTTCGGTTGCGGTGGTGACAGAGACACTTCAAAACGTCCTCTGATGGGGTCTATAGCTTCACATAAATCAGATTATATTATTATAACTTCTGATAATCCGAGAAGTGAGGATCCTGTGGAAATAATCAGCCATATAGAGCAGGGTATTACAGATACTTCAGTTAAATATATTATAGAACCTGATAGAAGACTTGCCATAGGTTATGCTGTGGATATGGCCCGAAAGGGAGATACTGTAGTTGTGGCAGGAAAAGGTCATGAAAATTATCAGATATTTAAAGACAGAACGATACATTTTGATGACTGTGAAGTCATACGTGAATTTACAGACAGGAAATAAATATGATTAAGTTAAAAATCGGAGATTTTATCAATTTTATAGACGGTAAACTCTTAAAGGGAAGTCGTGATACTGAAATATTCAATATTTCAACAGACACGAGGACACTGGAGAAAAATTCTCTTTTTATACCTCTTTCAGGAGAAAATTTTGATGGACATAATTTTATTGATAAAGCTCTTGAAGCAGGGGCATGTGGTTTTATATGTTCCCGTCAGGAATTTTCAGACAGAGATTCTACTGTCATTTATGTATCTGATCCTCTCAGAGCCTATCAAAAACTTGCTACCTTTATAAGAGAAAAATTCAACATACCTGTAATTGCAGTTACCGGGAGTAACGGGAAAACCACTACGAAAGAACTGCTCTACAGTCTGTTAACATATAAATTCAAACACATATTAAAGACAAGAGAAAATTTTAACAATGAAATAGGTGTTCCTAAAACACTGATGGAACTATCTGATGGCAATGATTGTGCCGTACTGGAGTTTGCCATGAGAGGGCCGGGAGAAATAGAATTATTATCGGATATTGCTCACCCTACAGCAGGGGTTATTACTACTGTAGGTGAAGCCCATATTGGCAGACTCGGGTCAAGAGAAAATATTGCAAAGGCAAAAGGAGAACTTCTTTCAGGCCTGCCTTCAGACGGTCTTGCCGTTTTAAACAGAGATAATGACTGGTATGATTTTTTATCATCCCTCATATCATGTAAATATATTAAAACATTCGGTTTATCAGGGAATTCCGATGTTTTTGCAGATAATATTCTTGAGTGCGGTATTGAAGGAACTGAACTGGATGTCCATTTTAATAACAGAGTAGAAAGAGTCTTTTTTCCTATGATAGGCACTTATAATATATATAATCTTCTGGCCTCTGTTTCAGTTGCTTCTTATTTAATAGAAGATTTAAGTCTCTCTTCTGCGCTGAAATCTTTTATTCCTCCGCCATCAGGGAGAACAAGAATAATAAACACTGAATATATTAAAATTATTGATGATACCTATAATTCCAATCCTCTTGCAGTGAAAAGCATTATTGATACAATGGTAAAACATTTTCCGGGTAACAGGAAAATTCTGGTTCTGGGTGATATGCTGGAACTGGGTGAAGAAGAAATATCTGCTCACTCAAAGGTAGGGGAGTGGGTAAGAGAATATGGAATAGATTATTTATTTACTTTTGGCCCTCTTGGCTGTCATACGGCGAAAGCATCTTCTGGAGCCGGAACAGAGTCTTTTTATTTTCAGGAAAAATCTTCTTTAATGAAAGGTCTTTTAAATATTATAAAGGCGGGAGATGTTATACTTGTGAAGGGGTCAAGAGGTATGCATATGGAGGAAATCGTTGAATCATTACTGGACAGAGTTAAATAAATTGTTGCTTATATGGTTGTCCTGCTTTATTCTGACTGTAATATGCAGTTATATAATCATACCTTATTTAAGGAAATTAAAGTTCGGCCAGACCGTTCGTCTTGAAGGGCCGGAAAAACATCTGTCAAAAGCAGGAACTCCCACTATGGGAGGTATGATATTTCCGTTTATACTGATATGTGTTATAAGTATTGCCGGTAAGATGACACCTCAAATAGTGGCTTTTATTACAGTAACAGTTCTGAGTGGTTTTATAGGTTTTATAGATGATTGGATTAAAGTGGCGAAAAAGAGATCTATGGGATTCAGAGCAAGAGAAAAAATGGCCTGTCAGATTTTGCTGGCAACTGGTTTTTCTCTGTGGCTTTATTTTAATGGTGAAACTTTTATTCTGGTTCCCTTTGCCGGAGAGATTAATCTCGGTGTATGGCGTATATTGCTTGATATAGTGGCTTTTACAGCCACTGTAAATGCAGTCAATTTTACAGACGGCCTTGATGGCCTTGCATCAGGCACTGTATCTGTTTCTGCTGTTACATTCGGTTTGATGGCTTTTATGACAGGCTCTACAGGTTTAACTTTATGTGCTGTAGCCATTATTGGAATTTGCAGTGGTTTTCTATGGGTGAATGTGTATCCTGCAAGATTATTTATGGGTGATACAGGTTCTCTTACACTGGGAGGAGCTATTGCTGCAATTGCCATGATGTTAAGACTGGAACTTCTTATACTGGTAGTGGGAGGGATTTTTGTAGCAGAAATGTTATCTGTTGTTATTCAGGTAATATCTTTTAAAACTACAGGTAAAAGGGTGTTTAAAATGAGTCCCATACATCATCATTTTGAAAAACTCGGTTATCATGAAACTACTATTACATTGAGATTTTGTCTCGTATCAATGCTCCTGGCCATAGGAGGTTTCAACTTGTTCCTGGCAACAGGAGTGATTGCAAAATGATCGGATAATTTAGGAGTTTAATATATTTTGTGTAAATTTACTATGAAATAAGCTTTCAATAGTGGATACGCAAAATTTATAATACAGTCAGAATATATTATGAGATAATTACGCGTGACGCGTCATGATTGGGGAGTGAGTCAGTGGCTGACAGATTAATAAATATTTCCAGCCTGAAAAAAGTTTCAGTACTTGGTATGGGAAGAAGCGGTCTGGAAGTAGCAAAATTTTTTTCTTCCAAAAATATTCCCGTTTTTTTAAGTGACATGGCAGATAGTAATAAATTGAGCAATATTCTT
Source organism: Vulcanimicrobiota bacterium (assembly GCA_040217665.1). Taxonomy (GTDB): domain Bacteria; phylum Vulcanimicrobiota; class SpSt-956; order SpSt-956; family JAKJGF01; genus CALARM01. Next base: position 2,376 of record JBEHWP010000223.1, on the reverse strand, counting down.
TCTATTCTGGACGAAGTCCATATAGACTATGAAACAGGGGGACACAGTGACAGGGTCTGGAAGGATGTTTCAATGGTCGTCATAAGTCCCGGCATATCTATTGAAAGTGATATAGTTAAAGAGATATTAGAAAGAAATATACCTGTAATAAGTGAACTTGAACTGGCTTTTCAGCTTTCTTTAGCTCCTTTTATCGCAGTTACCGGAACAAACGGTAAATCTACAACTACTACTCTGACAGGTAATTTCCTGTCAGCAGGCGGATTTGATGTAATTGTAGGAGGTAATATAGGTATACCTCTTGTTGAAAAAGCATATGGTACTACAGAAAACCAGATAATTGTCGCAGAGGTAAGCAGTTTTCAGCTTGAAACAGTCAAATATTTCAAACCCTCTGTGAGTCTGTTGCTCAATATAACTTCAGACCATCTTGACCGTCACGGTACCCTGGAGAATTATCTGGATTTTAAATGCCGTATCTTTAAACACCAGCAGGAGGGAGATTATGTTATAATTAATTATGATGATCCTCTTCTTATGGGAGTTGTAGATAAAATCAGGGCAGAAATACTTTATTTCAGCACATGTTCTGAAGTTCCCGCAGGTATGTATGTTCATAATGACAGGATATATTATAAAAATGGTTCCGGTTCCAGTGAAATATGTCATATAAAAGATCTACCTCTACCGGGAGAACATAATTTAAAAAATACTATGGCAGCAATGCTGGCTTCTATGGTATACGGAGTATCTTCCGACAATATAGTTAACAGTTTTTCTTCTGTTAAGGGTCTCAGTCATCGTATAGAATTCGTTGCAGATATAGAAGGTGTACGTTTTATTGACGATTCAAAAGGCACCAATCCTGATGCAGTTATAGCTGCCCTTAATAGCTTTAAAGAACCTGCTGTGCTGATTGCAGGAGGAGTAGATAAGAATATGGATTTTTCTGCCATGTGTGATTTTATATCTCACAGGGTAAAGGGCCTGATCTTAATGGGCAGTACCAGTGATCTTATTTATAAAAACTGTTCCGGCAACGGCCTTACTAATATAACAAGAGTTTTTTCTATGGGAGAAGCAGTAGATAAAGCTTTTTCTATGTCAGAACCGGGAGATGTTGTAATACTTTCGCCGGGAGGAGCAAGTTTCGATATGTTTAAAAATGCAGAAGATAGAGGAGAAAAGTTTGTAGAAGCAGTTAATGCTTTAAGTGAATCAATCAGGTAAAAATTTCAGTCGCTTATGAGTCAGTGTTTAACTGCCGGGTGACTTATGAAGAGTCAGGAAAAGACATGGTTAAAGATATAGAAAATAATGACAGTTCTGATAGAGTTTATGGTATAGACTGGGGATTTTTTCTTGTTACCATAATTCTGGTAAGTTTTGGCCTCGTTATGGTCTATAGCGCCAGTTCTGTGGAAGCATGCAGTTCATCTATGTACAATTATAACGGCTATTATTATTTTGTAAGGCAGTTAAGAGGTGTGGCTATTGGCCTTGTCGGCATTTTTATTATTATGAAGATAAAACTTGAGTATATAAAGAAACTGGCTTTACCTTCTCTGTTAATCTCTATATTATTTCTGATTCTCGTCCTTTTTATAGGTGTTGAGAGAAATGGAGCTGTAAGATGGATAGAGATTGCAGGCTTTTCTCTTCAGCCTTCTGAATTATGTAAAGTATCTTTATTGCTTTTTATGGCATCTTATCTGTCTGATAGTAAAAAGAGGATATATAGTTTCTGGCTTGGTGTGGTACCTTTACTCTTTGTTGCAGGTATAATTTTTATTTTAGTGGAAAAACAGCCTGATTTAGGAACTGTTATAGCTATCGGACTTGGCTTTATGTTTATGCTTTATCTTGCAGGTATAAGACGTTTTTATTTGCTATCCATGTCTGTTATGGCATGTTCTGTTGGTACGATTCTCATTATGGCAAAGCCTTATAGAATGGCCCGTATGATGTCTTTTATGGATCCATGGAAATCTCCTGAAACAGCAGGTTTTCAGATAATTCAATCACTCCTTGCCATTGGTTCCGGAGGGTTATGGGGGGCAGGTTTAGGCCAGAGCAGACAGAAACTCTTTTATCTTCCGGAGCAGCATACAGATTTCATTTTTGCCATTATAGGTGAAGAACTTGGCTTTGCCGGTGTTTTATTTACTATTCTTCTTTTTTTGATTTTTGCTTATTTAGGTTTTAAAATAGCTCTTTCCCGGAAAGATCTCTTTTCTTATCTGGTAGCGGCAGGGCTGACAGGAAGTATTGTAATACAGGCTTTTGTGAATATGGGAGTAGCAGCAGGAGTTCTACCTCTCACAGGTATGACTCTTCCCTTTATCAGTTTCGGCAGTACGTCCATGATAATATCAC